>JALTVH010000210.1 GCA_027049085.1 Aquificaceae bacterium
GCGGTGAGGCGTGGCTATATAACCTCTATATCTCACCTTACAGGTTTGCAACCATCAAGCCCCCTGACCCCCTGCGCAAGAGAAAGCTCCTCCTTCACAAAAGGGAAATAATGAGGCTTTTTGGAAAAACTCAGGAGAAAGGCTTTACGATCATTCCAACAAGGCTTTACTGGAAAAACGGAAAGGTTAAGGTGGAGATAGCCCTTGCTAAGGGTAAAAAACTACACGACAGGCGCACGGAGCTGAGGGAGAGAGACCTCAGGAGGGAACTTGAGAGAGAGTTCAAGGGCAAGATCAAACTCTAAAGACCTATTGCTCCTCCACTGTTATAATTTTTCCGCCCCATGAACAGAATTGAGCAGATCTTTGAATCTTTTCTGTGGAAGACGCGCCTCCTTGCGATCCTCGCGGTTATCAGCTCTCTTATCGGTGCCCTCGCTCTATTCTTAGCAGGACTCGTTGAGGTTCTGCTTCCCCTGTTCAAGTTTTTTAAAACCTTGGATTACCAGATTATTTCCAAAAAGCTCGTTGCCTCTGCCATCGCCTCTATTGACATGTTTCTTATAGCTACCTTTCTCCTTATCTTCGCCCTGGGACTTTACGAGCTTTTTATCTCCAAGATAGACGTTGCCTACAAGGATCCCAGGAGCTCAAAGCTTCTTTTTATTACGAGCCTTGAGGATCTCAAGACCAAGCTCGGAAGGGTGGTAATAATGGTTATAATCGTCACCTTCTTCAAGCAGACCCTTGAGATGGAATACAGAGAACCTCTTGACATCCTTTACCTCGGTGCCGGTGCCCTGGGGATAGCCCTTGCCCTATACTTTACTCACAAGGAGCACACAGGGAACAACGGAAAAGAGTCCCACTGATCTTAAAGCTTCCCTTCGTAAGCCCTCTGGTAAAGATCTCTGACGTTCTCAAGGGAAGGCTCCCTCGGGTTAACTGTAAAGGAGTGACGAGAGAGCATGTAAACGTCCTCGGTCATTCTGTCAAGGTCGCTTTCTTTGACTCCTGCCTCCTTGAGGGTTCTTGTAAGCCCTATGCTTTCAAGGAGATTTAAAAGGGCATCCACCGCCTTTGCTGGCTTTTCCTCATACCCCATCAGCTTTGCAAACAGTTCGTACTTGTCTGGATTGCCTTCAAGGTTGAACTTGGTAATATAGGGGGCAAGCATGGCAAGTCCTTCTCCGTGGCTGATCTCGGGATAGTGAGCGGAAACAGGGTGCTCCATCCCGTGGATCAGGGCTACTCCTAAATGGTCAATGGCGACCCCTGCAAGCATTGAGGCGTAGGCCATCCACTTTCTGGCTGTTAGGTTCTCTGGTTCTTCAACCGCAACGGGGAGCCACCTTGCTATTATCTCCACAGCTCTGATGCTGAGTTCCTCTGCCATAAAGTTCTCGTTCCTGTTGGTGAGGGATTCAAGGGCATGAGTGAGAGCATCAAAGCCTGTGATAGCGGTTAATCTGGGACTCATCGTTTTTGTAAGGATGGGGTCTATCAGGGCAACTTTAGGGTAATTGAGGCTGTGGGAGATAACGAGCTTTTCCTTCCTTATCTCGTTGGTGATTACAGAGTATCTATTGACCTCACTTCCTGTCCCAGCTGTGGTTGGGATGCAGATGACAGGCCTGTTGAGGTAGGGCACGAGGCGAGGTCCCTCAGGATATTTAACGTAGTCCCAGGCAGATCCTTCGTTTGAAGAAACAATGGAGATCGCCTTTGCGGTATCAAGGGCACTCCCCCCTCCTATTCCTATGATCAGGTCAACCTTTTCCTCAACAGCCAGCCTTGCTCCCTCGTTAACCATTTTGTCCGTTGGGTTTGGCAGGACCTCATTATAAAGGACGTACTGGTTTATCCCGTGGGAATTAAGAGACTCAATAAGCCGGTTTAGAGCACCGCTTTTCTTTGCGCTTTCCCTTCCCGTAACGATCAGAGCCTTGAAGCCGTAACGCCTTGCAACCTCTCCCGCTCTGTCCAGGGATCCTTCGCCAAAGAAGACCTCAACAGGTCGGTAAAAGTTAACTACCATAGGGAGCTAAATTATACCCCCCATCTTCAGAAGCACGTAAATTATCACCGCCACAGCTATGCACAGACCGCAGGCAATGAGAAGCCTGAGTAATTTATCCATGGTTTAAGATCTAAGCATGGTCACGAGCCTCAGTCAACTAATTGGGATCCTTGAGAACCTCAGAGACAAAAGAAGGATCGTCTTCACCAACGGCTGTTTTGATATCATCCATGCAGGACACTGTCACTACCTTGCCAAAGCAAAGTCTCTTGGCGACCTTCTTGTTGTAGGACTTAATTCCGACAGCTCTGTGCGCAGGATTAAGGGACCTCAAAGACCTGTTATTCCACAGCAGCAGAGAGCACTTGTCCTTGATTCTCTCAGGCCCGTTGACTACGTTGTGATATTTGAAGAGGACACCCCACAAAGACTGATAGAGGCCATCAGGCCTGACATCCTGGTTAAAGGTGGAGACTGGGAACTGGATAAGATCGTGGGAAGGGAGTTTGTGGAGTCCTACGGTGGAAAGGTTGTGACCATACCCTTTGAGCATGATGTTTCAACGAGCAAAATCATAGAGAGGATCCTCTCCCTTTATTGCGTATAGACTCTTCAAGTTCCATCAGGGAAGTTTTCATCCTTATCCAGTAGTTGTACCTGCCCGCTTCTCTGAAGCCAAGCTTTTCGTAAAA
>JALTVH010000211.1 GCA_027049085.1 Aquificaceae bacterium
GTATACTGGCTTGTCCCCCTGGCCTGCCCTAGTAAGGGACTTTGCCTCTGCCTTCTCATATTCCTCAAGAAACTTCCTCACATCAGCGAGTATAACCTTCTTCTTTTCAAGGGGAAGTCTGTCAAGGGTCTGGAGGTTATCAAGGAGATAGGGCGGGGCGTATTCTCTGAGCTGGTTGAAAAGGTACATTCCGATACCAAAGCCTCTCCTTAATTTCATGGCATCCTCTTCAAGAAGGCTGTCAATAAAAGCCTTGATCTTTATTGTGTCAAGCATCTCAAAAATCAAACTTTCTCTGGATCTTGAGTTTAACCTCAGAGGTGTCGTCGGAAAAGGATCTACCGTATAGTCGCAGTCCACCCGGCAGCCTTATGCTTCCACCAAAGTAGGTAGATCGTGGGTCTCTGAGAGTACTCTGCTGGTACTCAATGGAAAGTATCCTCCCAAGCTTCTTTCTTATGTTTACATTGAACCCGAGGTCCCCGCTTGATCCCGTCTGTGTGGAAAGAGTTATATCAACACCGAGGGTCTGGGATAATCCTGACCTCAGTTCACCAATGGATCCAAAGGCCTTAAAGAGACCCTCCGCAACAGGAAAGAATCCCTCAGCAGTGCTACCAATTATAAGTCTTGAGAGGATCTCCCTTGTATTCATGGGTGGTTCAGACCACACAAAGAGGGAAGGATCATTGAGGTCCCCTTTAAGATTCAGGAAGATCGTTAGGTCTTCAGATGTGTTGGCTATCAACAGATTGACAGTTTTCTCCTCGGTTCCCTGCTCCCGGTACATGGAAAAGGACCCGCCCCTGACGTAGAACTTCCTCCCGAAGTATTTGAGCTCACCGGAAACAAATTCCACAACAACCGTGTAATCAGGGTCCGATGCCTTCCCACCGACCCATCCCTTAACTTTGGTGAAAATGTAACCTTCCGGGAGTGAAACACGAAGCGGTCTTTCGGTCGCAAAGCGAATATCAAGATTGACCTCAGGACCGGCAGGTTTACCTGTTCCGCCCCCTGCGCCTGGACCAGATCCACCTGAGTCACCAGAGCCCTTAATTTCCTTAACGCTTATTTCACCACCGAGGAGAAGATTGGCATTAACACTAACCTTTTTAAGATTGCTGACCCTTATCCACCCCTCAGAAGTTATCCTGAAATCCCCCTCAATTCCCTTCTGTCTGAAGGCAACAGGTGCATTCTTTGAGATCAGATATACATACATATCTTTAAGTCCGCTGGAACCGAGATTAACAGAAATTCCCTCCCCCTTTCGCCATAAGGTCAAAAAAGCTGAGAGATCCCTGTTCAGCCCTCTCACTTCAATCCATCCAAGCATAGGATAAGAAAAGTACCTTGAGTAAACGTTCATCTCCTTATCGGTAAAGAGTTCCACCACCGCATTGTTCCCATCATAGGTAGCCCTGAATTCAACGGAGCCCTCAGCCCTGCCCCCCAGGGGGGTGAAGGTGAACATTGACAGCTTAGAAAGGTCAATTCCCCCCTCAGCCGAGAGAAAAGGTCCCTTTTCCCTGTCGTAGCGAATGTTTACCTTTCCCTTTACGGGACCTCTGAGCGTCAGGTCCATGGAAAAGTTCCCTCTGGAGATGTCAAGGATCCCATCCGAGGGTTCCACAGTAACAAGAGGTTCCTCCACAATTGAGACACTGAGTCCGCCGAACCTAACCTCCCCCTTTTTCTCATTACCCACAAATCGAAGCCCACCAAAGCCGACCTTTGCAATACCAACTTCCCATTCTTCCTGATTTAAAATCACCTCAAACCTTTTTCCCTCATAGTGCGCTTTTCCTCTTAGTCTTATTTCACTTCCTCTGAAAGGCATATCAAATCCAAAGCTCAGATGACCCTTCTGAGGATTTCCGTAAAAGGTGTACGACAGCTCACCCTTTCCTGCCAGTACAACCCCGTTTGTAACTAATCCGATGGTTCCAAGGTCAATTATGTAGTTTCCGCTGAGGGTATCCTTTAAATAGTAGATCCCTGACCCCCTGCCAGCATCAAGAACCATACTGACCAGAGAACCTGCCAGGTCCCTCTCACCAAAGTTGCCTTTCCTGACAACAAACTTTAGATCGCCTTCAAGCTCCCCATCCCTCATCACCTCACCACTCAAGTCACCCTCAATCTCAAGGTTCCCTCCTCTGATGGAAACACCCCTCAGATCAGTCTTAAGTTTCATCCTGTCGGTCCAGCCTTCAAATTTCAGGGATCCAGCCTTTACAGCAGTCTTGTAACCATAAACAGACCTTTCAAAGTCCCTGAAAAGGGCCTCAGCATATATAGAGCTCCCAACCACACCTTTCGCTGAGAGGGTAAATCCATCACCCTTGATCGCACCCGTAATCTGATCCCCTTTTAGGCCGAGGCTCAGGTCAGCGTCCCCCACGGGGAATGGACCTGAGTAAAGCCTCTCCAATCTTCCCTGAAAGGAGAGGTACCTGCCCTTACCAAAGCCGAACTCACCAAGACCACTCAGATAGACGCTGATCCCGGGCCTTGAGATATAGAGGTCCCTGAGGCTGAACTGTCCATCAAGTCCCTCTGTTCCAAAATTCATGTTCAGAGCAAGGTCACCCAGACCCGAACCGTATACCGTCAGCTCTCCCAGTCCCCTGGTCAAACTGTAGTGGAAGTTTGCCTCAGCTCTGCCAAGAAATAAGGACTCTACGTTAAGGTAATCTGATC
>JALTVH010000212.1 GCA_027049085.1 Aquificaceae bacterium
TTCTCAAGCCTTTGTACCTTTCTTCTGTCCAGAGGGTTCCCTCTCTAAAGTAGCAGTCGGGACCATCGCAGGCAACAAGAACCACGCCTCCGGTAAGTTTAAGGAAATCCCTCATCCACACAGCGTTCACAGTGCCAGTGCAGGGAACAGTCACTACCTGAACCTTATTGCTTTCTTTAACTTCAGCACTGAAGGGACAGCGAAAGACAAGGACCTCAGGACCCCGTTCTTCAACCGATGCGATGATCTCATTGATCGGAACAGTACTGATAAAACTTGCGTTGTAATTACATGAGCCTACGCAGATCCCGCAACCTGCGCATTTAGAATCAATGATTACCGCTTTCTTCTGTTTTTCATCCACCTGTTTCATGTAAATAGCCTCGTATGGGCAGTCCTTAAAGCACTGTTCACAGCCCTCACACTTTTCCTCAATTATTTCTGCAGGTGGATTTCTTTTTCCCTTAATCAACCACGGGAAGGCAATGAGAATTCCGAAGAATAGAAGGAGAAGTATCCAAGACCAGCCTATTGGCATAACCTTCAGAAGGGGATAGCCTGTCAGGTAAAACCAGTCAATACTCATTCCGAAGGGAATTGAACCAAGGTCCGCCGGGGGATCACTCCTTGCGGGAAACACAATAGAAATAAGAATTAGATAGATCGTTAAAAGTACCATAAGAGGCTTTGGGGGGAAGATTCTCGGTCTTGAGATCCTCATAAGGTGGATCCATAAGGTGAAAACAAGGAGAATCGTTATGGCTATGTGGCCAAAGAGAAGGATCCTGAAAAGACCACCGAGATTTTTGGGGTCTGTCCCAAGGAAAGCGCTCATCAGTGCATGGCCAAATATGTGAATTTCTGTGAAGAACTTTGCGGTGAGGAGACCGGTGAGCTGGGCTCTTTCATCCCATACAAGCAAATAACCGGTAAGCCCAATTAGGAAAAATATCATCAGGGTTCCAACGCCCGAAACCCATGCGACCCACCTGAACATCCTGAACCTGTCAGTTAAAATCATGTGAAGCATGTGAAGGACGGCAAAGAGGATCAGGCCGTCAGAGGAATACCTGTGGATCCCTCGCATCAGGTTTCCTAAGAAACTTGAGCTTATTGCCTCAACGGAGGCGTAGGCTCTTTGAGGGTCAACATCATAAAAAAAGAAGAGGTAAATACCGGAAATTACATCTACTATTAAGAGGAAAACCGTTATTCCTCCAAGATGATAAAGGGGGTTGAGCTTTGAGGAATAAACCTTTGAGAGGGGGAGGGCTATTTTCTGTATGAGGCGGTATGTTGGACTGATGGTGATTATTTCCATTTATCGCCCCCATCAATGAGTGATCATCTACTCACTCTTTTATAATAAGATTTACTGATAAGTTTATCATAATAAAAATTTATGATCAGTATCAACATCTCTTATGGAAAAATGAGTAAAGGGTCATAAACTAAATTGTAGGTGTGAGTGAATAAGCATTTACGGAGGTAGCGGGCATGAGTGAGGAGCGGAGAACCCCATTTTTGCAATTGGTTTTTGATGATTTTATTCTTCTGCTTTTCATCGGTGTTGCTGTTTACGCTGTTTCCTACCTCATCTGGGGACTTATTGAGATCGCATGGCTTCCTCCCATTCCTGAGGAGATTCGTTCAGCCCTTTTAGGGAGGTGAGGATCATGGCTATCTTGCCGCCCAGGGAAGGATGGTTCTTCCAGAAGGTAGCGAGTGACGAGAAGATATGGATGGGTCTGGCTTTCATCGTTTCCATCTTTCTCTTTATATGGATGATCATATGGCACGTATACGCACGACAGAACCCTTCTTTTACAACTTACAGGACAACCCCAGAGGAATTTTACGAACTGACCCAGGCGTTCATTCAGAAATACAAAGTCGGTGAGGAAAACGGTGTGCCTGTGGTTAAACCACCTCCGGGAAGCGACGTATTTATCCTTGGAAGGCAATTCCGATGGGAGCCTGTACTGATCTTAAAGAAGGGTGAGGAGTACAAATTCCATATCTCGTCCCTTGATGTGCTTCACGGCTTCTCCATTCAGCCGGTGAATATGAACTTCATGGTGTATCCCAAGTACGATTACGTTTTGACCTTCAAACCAACCTCTGCGGGTGAATACGCCATCGTTTGCAACGAGTTCTGCGGGATAGGCCACCACATGATGATCGGCAAGATAATCGTTGAGGAGTAGGGAGGTAGAAATCATGGCTGTTGCAGTCCCTGAAGGAAATTACTTCAGAACCTGTGATGTAACAGGTTTTAAGGTTGACACGAGGGCAGAGCTAATTGCAAAGGTCAATGCGGTCTTTGCTGTTATTTCATTCCTGATAGCTGTAATAGCTGCACTTTTGCTTGTTTTAACACGCTGGCAAATCTTTCACCTTCTACCCGTGGACTGGTACTACAGGTTTCTCACCCTTCACGGACTGGATGCCCTCGTTTTCTGGATAATCTTCTTTGAGCTTGCGGCGCTCACCTTTGCCTCTACCGCCTTTCTCAATACAAGGTTGTCCTCGCCAACCTGGGGCTGGATAGGTACCGGCCTGGCAATCCTCGGGTTCTTGATGGTTAACTACATGATCCTTACGGGCAACGCCGATGTTCTGATGACTTCCTACGCACCTCTTAAGGCTCATCCTCTTTTTTACCTTGGAATGATACTCTTTGCAG
>JALTVH010000213.1 GCA_027049085.1 Aquificaceae bacterium
GCCTCCCTTGCGAGCATGGCTGTTTTGATGGCTTCTTCTGCGGTGTAACAGCCTGCAGTGTTGGGCAGGATCAGGTACTTTTTGGGGTCTATGTAATCAAGGAGGTTTTCCTTGGTGGGATCAGTTATATTAACTCTCCTGACCGCCACAGTTATTATTTCTGCTCCTGAGGCTTCGAGAACCTCCTTGTTCTGCTGAAAGCTCTTAAATTTGCCCGATCCTATGATAAGCCTTGAACGGAACCTCCGTCCAGCTATCTCAAAGGGGTCATCCTTCAGGAGTTCCTCCCAGTCGTGCATTCTTAACCACCTCCAACGAGCTGAACTATCTCTATCCTGTCTCCCTCTTTCACCTTCCTCTTCCCGTACTCAGATTTGGGCACTACCTCTTCATTTACAGCCACCGCAAGACCCACCTCTCTGATGGTTACATCCATCTCTCGCAGCAGTTCAAGGAGTGTAATCTCGCGGTCAATCTCCCTTTTTTCTCCGTTGACGGTGATAAAGGGCATAAGAAAAATATAATATACTTAACGTCAGGAGGAAGATAGTGAACCCCGATTTACTTCAGGTCCCGGAAGTCCCGCCCCACGAAAAGCAGTACCCCATGATGCCCCTGAGAGACATAGTGATCTTTCCAACCATGGTTCTCCCCCTCTTTGTGGGAAGGGACTTTTCAATAAAGGCGGTAGAGTCAGCCTCTCAGGGCGACAAACTGATCTTTCTGACCCTGCAAAAGGACAGGGACACAGAAGAGCCCCAGCAGAGTGACCTGTACACAGTTGGGACCATAGCTCACGTTCTGAGGGTTGTTCCCATAGAGGAGGGAAGAATAAAGGTTCTCGTTCAGGGGATCAAGCGGGGTGTCCTAAAGGAGCTCAAAAAAGATGATTCCCATTTTGTCGCACTGGTTGAGCCAATTGAGGAGCCTCAAATTGAAGAATCTTCCCTCAGTATAGAGGATAAGGCACTGATCAAGTCTGTTAAGGAGCTCCTTGATAAAGCGGTCTCTCTTGGCAAGCAGGTCATTCCTGACCTGCTGATGATTATTCGCGAGTTAGAAGATCCGGGTAGGCTTGCAGACCTTATAGCCACGATCCTTGAGATGAAATCAAAGGACGCGCAGGAAGTCCTTGAGACAAGGGATCCCAGAGAGAGGCTTAGAAAGGTACATCAGTTTCTCTTAAATGAGGTGGGAATCCTTGAGGTTAAACAGCAGATCTCAACCCAGGCGAGGGAACAGATAGAGAAGGAGCAGAGGGAGTATTTCCTCAGGCAGCAACTCAAGGCAATTCAGGAGGAGCTCGGAGAGGCGGATGAAAGACGGGCGGAGATAGAGGAGTACAGGAAGAAGCTTGAAGAGCTGGAACTTGAAGAGCAGAGTAAAAAGGAAGTTGAAAAACAGATAAGGAGGCTTGAGAGACTCCATCCAGACTCAGCTGAGGCGGGTGTCCTGAGAACGTGGCTTGACTGGATCGTAGAACTTCCCTGGAACAAAACCACTGAAGACAACTACGACCTTGAGAGGGCAAGGCAGATACTTGACAGGGATCACTACGATCTGGAAAAGGTTAAGGACAGGATAATTGAGTACCTTGCTGTAAGAAAGCTGACCAAGGAAAAGGGGGAAACTCAGGCACAGATCCTTGCCTTTGTGGGTCCGCCGGGTGTTGGAAAAACGAGCCTCGGGCGTTCAATAGCGGAGGCTTTGGGGAGGAAGTTTGTGAGGATAGCCCTGGGCGGAATCCGGGATGAGGCGGAGATTAGAGGCCACAGGAGAACTTATGTCGGTGCCATGCCGGGGAGGATCATTCAGGCAATAAAGCAGGCGGGCACCAAGAACCCTGTCATAATGCTTGATGAGATAGACAAGCTTTCGGTATCCTTTCAGGGCGACCCTTCTGCAGCCCTATTAGAGGTTCTTGATCCCGAGCAGAACAAGAGTTTTACTGACCTTTACATCGGTCTTCCCTTTGATCTCTCCGAAGTGATCTTTATCTGCACGGGAAACAGAGCGGATACGATACCCACACCACTACTTGACAGGATGGAACTACTCCAGCTATCGGGTTACTCAGAAGAGGAAAAGCTCTTCATCGCCCAGAGGCATCTGATTCCCAAACTGATTCCCCTTCACGGACTCAGGGAAGGTGAAATCGCCTTTGAGGATGAGGCAGTGCTTGAAATCATCAGGGGATACACTAGGGAGGCAGGTGTTCGGAACCTTCAGAGGCAGATCTCTTCAGTCCTCAGAAAAATCGCCGTTAAAAAGCTCAAGGGTGAGGACGGTCCCTTCAGGATCACAAGGGAAGACGTGAGAAGGCTCCTTGGCGTTCCGAGATATAAACCCGAGAAGGAAAAAGAGCCACTGATAGGAATAGCTACAGGGCTTGCCTGGACCGAGGTAGGCGGGGAAATCATGTTCATAGAGGCAACAAAGATGAAGGGCAAGGGAGGACTGCTCCTTACGGGATCGCTGGGGGACATTATGAAGGAATCCGCCCAGGCGGCACTTTCCTACATCAAGGCAAACGCGGAGCATCTTGGCATAGATCCCTCTGTATTTTCTGAGATTGATATACACGTCCACGTGCCTGAAGGAGCTGTCCCCAAGGACGGACCCTCTGCGGGCGTGGCTATTGCGACTGCCCTTGCTTCCCTCCTTACAGAAAC
>JALTVH010000214.1 GCA_027049085.1 Aquificaceae bacterium
CTTGTGGGACCTGAAACCCGTGGTTCTCTTGCCTTTGGCATTGAAGGTTGAGGATTCTGGGTAACTGCGGGACGGGCGGGTGCTGATGCCTTGCCTGTGTACAGTGCAACTTTGAGATTGCCCACAAGGGCAGGATATTCACCGAAAGGCTTATCGGTAGCAAACTTCCTGTAGAAGTAAAGGCCTAAACCTTTAATTGGTGTCTGGGGATTGAAGGGTTCCGAAGCTATCTTTTTCCCATCAAGGTAGATGGAAGCTCTTCCGTTTCTCACCGTGACGGCTATCTTGTAAACTTTTTCCTCCTGGAGTTTTCTAGTGTACTCCTTGAGGTTGCGTGCATCCACAGGGGTTGATGAGATACCGGCAGCTATATCCGAGCAACTTGCCCAAACAGAAATAAGGGACTTTCCCGTTAGGGCATATTGGTACTTACTCTTTGCTTGATTGAGTGTTTCTTCTGGAAACAGGGTAAATAATACATACGGACATCCGGGCTCAAAGGCATAAAAATTGAAGGAGATTGAAAAGTCTCCCTTGATGTCAAGGGGCTTGTAAAGGCGAAGTCCTGCATCGTATGCCCTGATCCACCTTACTCCCTTAAAGTCTATACATTCGTAACCTCCAACGATCGTTGACACATCCTTAGCCACATCACCCGTGGGACAGGTACTGCTGTCAACTGTGAATATGTCTTTGTCGCCGAGCTCAAGAGGTGCCGAAGGAAGGCCGAGCTGAGCAAAGGAAGTGCCGATAAAAAACAGTATAAGTGCAAGAAAGCTACGCATTATTCTCCCCCTCAGAAGAGCTTTTTAAGACCGCTCTGACCTTTAAGAGGTTTCCTCTCCACAACCTGACCGAGCTTTACCCTCATGATCTGGTTCTTGTCCCCTTCAACCACAGCCCAGGCCTTGTCAGCCTGTACCTGCTTGGAAATCACGAGGGTCACGGGAAGCTTTATCTGGTCACAGCTTGATTTACCTGTTATAGGGTCTGTGACAGCCTGAAAGTCAATTACAAAGAATTCCTGTCCCTCTTTTACTCCGTTCTTCGTACCGATGTTTATAAGAGCATACCTGGAGGATTTATCGGGAGCGGTCCTGAGCTGGATTATGTATCCTCTCAGGGCAAAGAGCCTTGAAAGCTCTGGCCTGATATCCTCAAGAGCTTCAGCTGATGCCTTTTTAATTCCACCGATAATGGCATCGTAATTCATCTGAAGGGTCTTTCCGAGAACTTCCCTTCCATCAACCTTCTTGGAAAAAATGATCTCCCCTGTCTCTGCATCTATAACTTTAACAGTCAGATCAACCGAAACATTCCATCCTTCCTGCGTTGAGGCACCAGCAGCAAGGACAGTACCAGCAGTTCCAAAAAGGGATTTGGCAGCACCTTTTGCATCCGAAAGGTCAACCCACTTTATATTGACGTTGTTAACTGCACCCGTGATTATGTATTTGACCCCTGCAAGCTGGCCGATCTGAACTGCAGTGTTGGGATCAACGAGTCCCGACATCTGGAACTTCTGTTCCTGGAGAACCTTCTGGAGGTCCCTTCTGGTGTATATCTTTAAACCCCCAATATTGGCAACCTCCGTAACCACAGCCTCTGCAACGCTTTCCCCAAGCTTAGCGTTAACGTCCCTTGAAACGGTCTGAGCCTGCCTCTTCCAGTCTGTTCTTGATGCACTTCCACCAACATGGCCGACACCTACACCACCCGGACCCGCGGTCACTCCCCAGACACCGCCGTGAACTTCCTTCCTCTTGACGGTACCTGAAGCCTGAGTCTGGACAACCTTTGCAAGGTCAAAGGTGGTATTGTTGGCAAAGTCGACAACCGCAACCTTCGGAACAGCCTGCTCATAAGCAACCCTGCAGGTGTCAGGAATATCAACCTTAACCCTGTCCATCTCGGTTATCGGATAGGCTGTTGGGTCTATAGATTTTGCTGTAGGACCGCAGGCAAGGAGTACAGCACTTCCTCCAGCAAGGACTATGGTCTTCTTCTTTCTGCTCATAACATCCCCTCCTGAAAAGATATAGTTAAACCTACAATTCATTTTACATCTCACTGGTATATATTCAAATTCCACCTTGGAAGTCCGTCATGTGAAAATTACCCAAAGGCTCTGCCTCAGGATAATCAGAAGAGGCAAGATCCTATCCACCACCGTTTTCCTCTGCAAGGAACTGCCCAGCCCCCCTGAAGAGGATCATAGATTCGTCCCTTACATTGAGCGGAAGGGAGATCCCATCATCAAATTTGAAGAGCTTGACCTTCAGTGCCTCGAGGATTGGTCGCTGAGGATCCTCTTAACTCTTAAAAGGGACGTTCCCTTCGGGAACGTGATAACTTACGGACAGCTCGCAAGGATTACGGGAACCCATCCGAGAGCAGTAGGTCTTGCAATGAAGCTCAACCCCTTTCCTCTGATCTTACCCTGTCACAGGGTTGTTAGCAGCAAGGGAATTGGGGGGTATTCAATGGGAATCGAAATCAAAAAAGAACTCCTCAGACACGAAGGGATAGTTCTTTAAAAGCCTTCAGTATCCTTTCGTACTCTTCAAGGAGGTTTACGCCTTCCTGTGTGAGCACGGCCCCTTTGCCTCTTTTCCTATCAAGGATCCTGCATCCGAGCCTCTCTTCCATTCCTTTTATCTGGGAAAAGGCCCTTTTATAAGTCAAACCGAGATTTTCACTTGCTTTCTTGATAGAACCCGTTTTCTCAACCTCTCTGAGGAGGCGGTACTTTCCCTCACTTATTACGGGCTTTCCATCCTTTTCAAGCCAGACCTTAAACCTTACCCTCAATCCCTTTCCCCAAAGAGGACTGTTCCGAGCCTCACTATAGTAGCTCCCTCCTCAATTGCCACCTCAAAGTCAGAGGACATTCCCATGGATAGTTCACTGAGTTTTATTCCAAGAGCTGACTCAAGGGAATCTCTGAGGTTTCTGAGCTTCTCAAAGTAAGGTCTTGATCTTTCAGGAATTTGAGAGTACGGGGGGATTGCCATGAGGCCGTTGACTCGGACGTGGGTACACTGGAACACCCTCTCAAGAAAAGGGAGAACCTCTTGAGGAACCAGTCCACCCTTGGTCCCTTCACCTCCAAGGTTCACCTCAACGAGGCATTCCTGAACTATACCCAGCCTTCCTGCCCTCTTTTCAAGCTCTTCAAGGAGGGACTCCCTGTCAAGAGAGTGTATAAGTGTCACCTTTCCGAGTATGTACTTGACCTTGTTGCTCTGGAGCCTCCCTATGAAGTGCCACTCTATATCAAGGTCTCTGAGGTCCTCGTACTTTTTGACGAATTCCTGAACCCTGTTCTCTCCGTATAGTTTGAGTCCGCAATGGTAGAATTTTTTTATCTTTTCAGATGGAACGGTCTTGGTGGCTCCCAGGAGCCTGACTTCCTGAGGAGACCTGCCCGACCTCAAGCAGGCTTTATCAATTCGTTCCAGGATACGTTCAAGGACAGAGCACTCACTCACCGAACTGTTATAAATTATAAGGTCAATGAATCAGAGCAGACGATACACCTTTCAGGACCTCCTTGAGGTCATGGAAAAGCTCAGAAAGGAATGCCCCTGGGACAGGGAACAGACACATGAAAGTCTCAAAAAGTACCTTATAGAGGAAGCCTATGAGGTCCTTGATGCCATAGATTCGGGAAAAGATGAAAAACTTAAAGAGGAACTTGGCGACCTGTTTCTTCAGCCCGTTTTTCATTCCCAGATAGCCAAGGAAAGAAGAGCCTTTGATATAAATGACGTCATAGATGCTCTTGTTAAAAAGCTAATTGAGAGGCACCCCCACGTTTTTGGAGATGCAAAGCCGGAAGAGGTTCTTAAAAACTGGGAAAAGAAGAAAACCGAATCAAGAGAAAGTATTCTCGAGGGGATCCCAAAGCACCTCCCTGCCCTTATGAGGTCTCAGAAGCTCCAGGACAGAGCAAGCAGGGTGGGTTTTGATTTTGAGAGGATCGATCAGGTCTTTGAAAAGATTGAAGAGGAGATTTCCGAGCTTAAAGATTCTTTAGATAAGGGAGAGAAGGAAAATATTGAGCATGAAATCGGCGATATTCTAACTGCAGTGGTTGAGCTTGCGAGATTTGTTGGAGTTGATGCGGAAACAGCCCTGCAGAAAGCCAACGACCGCTTTGTGAGGAGATTCACCTTTATTGAGAAGGAAGCGAGGAAATCAGGAAAGACTCTGGAGAGCATGAGCCTGGAAGAAATGGATACTCTCTGGCTAAGGGCAAAAAAAGAGCTTGAAGGTTATGAGGGATAGCCGAGAAAATCAATTTCCGAGCCAGTGACTTCCTCAAGAACTCTGAGCCCCGATTGGAGCACCGATACCGCACCTGCGAGGCAAAGAGCTGTAGAGCCTTTCCTGATTGAGTCTTCCCTTTCCTTCAAAAGGTGTTCAACAGACCCAAGGTCCCAGCCTCTTTTGTCCTGGAGGGTATCTGCGGGAATGGCAATGACCTTCTGCGCACCGCTTTTTCCTATTATCAGGACCCTTGAGGTAAGAGGAATAAATTCTGTCTGGAGAGTAGCGGTCACCTTTTCCTTGAGAAGAAGTTCCTCGTAGTCTTTAGAAACTATAAAGGTCGGCGGAATAAGTCCGCTGAACTCATCAAGGGGCTGATCCCCCAGCTCTTCTACTAGTTGTACTGTTACGAACTGTTTGGAAAGGATCAGCCTGTTTTTCCCAGCTCTCTGGAGAAATCCTCTAACCTTTCCTTTTATTGAGCGGGAATAGGTTTTGACGATTGACGGAACTGGTCTGTCCCCTGCCAGAATTCCCCCCTCAAGAACACGCCACCCGAGAAAGGGAAACTCAACTTCACGGGTTTCCAGACCAAGTTCCTCTGCCCTCTCCCTTACTTCCTTTATGAACAGAGTTTCCTCCCTGCTCCCCGGTGCCCTGTATCCAAAGGAGGTCATGTCCCATAACATGTCCTCTCCTTTCTGCTGGGATAGGGCAAAGATGCAACCGCAGTAATCTTGCATGTAGACCTCTTTATCTTTTGAAAGCCTGAACATCTCCTGAGTACCACCACCCTTGCGGTAGTTAACCGCAATGAACTGTATCCCGTGTCTGCCCGCTGTCTTCTCTCCGCTCTCTCTGAGCTGATCAAAGCGCTTTTTTGGGCTCATAAGGAGGGTAGTTGTCATCTCTTGGCATCCAAGCTCCCTCGCAAGCTGTGCTGACCTTTCAAGTCTGACATCAAAACAGACACTGCACCTCTCACCCCTTTCAGGCTCATCCTCAAGCCCCTTTACCGAATCCATCCATGACTCGGGGTCATACTCTCCCTCAATGAGAGGGATTCCAAGGTCTCTGCAAATCCTTTTGGTTTCAACAAGTCTCAACCTGTACTCCTCGTAAGGGTGAATGTTCGGATCGTAGAAAAATCCCACCATTTCCTTTTCTGGGAAATCTTCCTTCAGTCTCTTAAGGAAGTAGAAAGCATCAGGTGCACAGCATATGTGAACAAGGAGTCCAGCCATCCCCAGAATTATAGAATTAGCTCTTTTTCATGTTTATGATGTCTTCCACTTTCATGACCTTCCTTTTGGGGACATTGACTATTGCTTTGCTCAGGTCCTCGCCCTCATATATTTTTGACAGCTCGTTCTGAATAAATTCCATGAGCTGGTCAAGCTGTTTCTGGAGGTCCTCAATCTGCTCCTTCATATTGAGGATTATGTCAACCCCTGCCAGGTTTACACCGAGTTCCCTGGTCAGGAAGAGGATAAATTCAAGCCTCTCAAGGTCATCGTTGGAGTAAAGCCTGGTGTTCCCCTGAGTGCGAGAGGGCTTGAGGAGTCCTTCCCTCTCGTAAAGACGCAGAGTCTGGGGATGGATGTCATACATCTGAGCAACAACGCCTATTGTATAAAGCCCCTTCTTCTTCATGGCACTCACCTCTCAACCACCCTTTTTGGCTGAGGCAAAACATCCTTCAATTCCTTCAGGAGTTTCTCAACCTTCCTTCCGTCTCCCACTATTTTGCTGAGCCTGCTTATTTTGGGAACATCAACGTTTACCCTCACTATTAGATCACCCCTTCCGGATCCTCTGAGCCTCGGCATTCCATGTCCCTTCACCCTTACAACATCGCCATGAGAGGAACCGGGAGGGATTTCTACCTTAACGCTCTCGCCTGAGATCGTCGGGACCTCTATCTCTGTTCCAAGAACAGCCTCTGGATAGGAGACATTTACATCAATAATAAGGTCCTCTCCCTTCCTTTCAAAGATCCCGTGATCTTTGACTTTAACGTATATGTAGAGGTCTCCCGAACTTCCACCGTACCTCCCTGCATGACCCTTTCCCTCTACTACAAGCCTTGATCCGTTGTCAACACCGGGAGGTATCCTTACCTTGATCTTCTCACGCTTTGATATAACTCCTCTGCCACCGCAGGTCCTGCAGGGCTCGTACACTACGCCTTCGCCACCGCAGGTTGAGCAGGTCTGAGAAATGGTTATGAAGAACTGCCTCTGGACTACCTGCCCTGTGCCCTGACAGGTAGGGCAGGTCCTGACACCCTTTGAAGGATCGTATCCCTTTCCCCCACAGGTGTCGCATTCAACAAACCTGTCAACATAGATTTCCTCAGTAATTCCCCTGTACGCTTCCTCAAGGCTGATCTCAATAGTCTTCTGGATGTCCTCACCCCTTATGGGCCTCCTGCCCTCACGCCTCCTTCCTCTCGTTGCCCTCTCAAAGATGGAGCCGAAGTCAAAGCCGAAGTCCCCGCCAAAGAAATCCCTGAGGATGTCCTCAAGGTCAGGGATGGTTCCACCAAAATCCTGAGCCCTTGTTCCCTGTCCCGCTCCCTCAAAGGCAGAGTGCCCATACATATCATAGAGCTTCCTTTTTTCGGGATCAGACAGCACCTGGTATGCCTCGTTTATCTCCTTGAATTTCTCCTGAGCGTCTGGGCTTTTATTGATATCAGGGTGGTACTTCCTTGCAAGTTTTCTAAAAGCCTTTTTAATCTCATCCTGCGAGGCATTGCGCGATACACCAAGGATCTCGTAGTAATCCCTTTTGGTGGAGGGCATTTATAAACCTCCTGTCAAACTTTATGACACAATAATAATATAAAAATTGAGTGAAATAATGTCAAGTTTTTCGGTTGCCTGGAAGAAGTCTCTCTGGCTTGAGAACACCCGACCTGACAAGACCTACACCCACAAATTTTTCATCTACATAGATCCTAACATTTCCCTCCTCTGAAAACCCTTTTAGTACAACACTCATACCCTTTAAAAGCCTGTCTCCAGTGAAGGCATCCACCCTAACCTGAGGAAGGAATGAGAGTGCCTGTTCTACAGGTATCAGGTATTTTTCGGGATCCTCAGAATTCAAAAATTCTTCCAGGGTTACTGCGTTCTCAACCCTGAAAACGCCTACCTGTGTCCTTCGCAGGCTCTCGATAACTGCCCCTGTTCCAAGCCTATTACCAATATCGTTAACAAGACTTCTGATGTAGGTCCCCGAAGAAACAAGACAGTAAAAGGAAAAGCGAGGGGGTAAACAGTCAGTAAGCTTTATTTCCCTGATGAAGACCCTTACGGGTTTCAATTCCGGGTCTTTTCCCTTTCTTGCAAGCCTGTAGGCTCTTTTCCCCTTAACCCTCTTTGCTGAAAAAGGGGGTGGCGTCTGAAGGATATCACCGCTGAATCTTTCTACAACCTTTCTGATTTCATTGCAGTCAACCTTTACTTCCCTTTCCTCAATTATTCTGCCCTCTACGTCGTAGGTATCGGTTTTTATGCCCAAGAGTGCGTCGGTATTGTAACCCTTATCAAGGCCCTGAAAAATCCAGGCAAAGCGGGTTGACCTGCCTGTGAGGATCACGAGGAGTCCTGTTGCAATAGGATCAAGCGTTCCTGTGTGTCCAGCCCTTGTTCTGAGCTTGCCTCTGACCTTTTCAACTACCCTCGTTGAGGTTATTCCCTTTGGTTTATCAATGAGAAGGACACCGTCCATCCAGCCTTAACTAAGGAAATCCTTGAGGTGCCTCTTCATTGCAAGACTGCGAAGCTTTCTAAGAGCCCTGGTCTCAAGCTGTCTAACCCTTTCCCTTGAAACTCCGAGGATGTCACCTATTTCCCTTAGGGTCTTCGGCTCATCCCCTCTAAGGCCAAAGCGGAGCTCTATTACACGCCTCTCCTTTTCGGGAAGTCTGTCCAGGAGGTCATATATCTCCTTTTCAAGAACCTCCTGAATCACTGACTCCTCAACTTCAGCAGTCCCGTGCTTGGTGAGGAAATCAACGAAGAAGGTATCCTCATTCTCGCCCACAGGAGCATCCAGGGACAGGGGAATCCTGCAGACCTGAAGGTACTTTTCAACCTCCTCAGGACTTACCTTAAAGCCCTCCTTCCTGAATTTTTCCTCTATCTGTTTCTTGGTGGGCTTTCTTCCCTTTTCTTTTTCAAGCTCCTTGGCTATCATCTCCTTAGTTAATTGGGTTGCCACTTCCTCAGGTGTGGGTTCCCTTTCAAGCTCTTTTGCAAGCTCGGCGTATATGGTTCCAATTTTGCTGATCAGGTGAGACTGCTTTAGGGGAATCCTAACAGCACCTGTCTGCTGGGAAAGAGCCTGCATTATCGCCTGTCTGATCCACCATACGGCATAGGAAATAAACTTTACACCCCTGTCTGGGTCAAAGCGCTTTGCTGCTTCAAGGAGTCCCAGATTCCCTGCCGCTATCAGTTCCGAAAAGGGAAGACCGTAACCAATGTACTGCTTTGCAATACTTACAACAAACCTGAGATTTGACTCAACAAGCTTTTTGAGAGCCTCCTCATCACCTTCCCTCGCTCTTCTGGCAAGCTCTTTTTCCTCCTGTGGAGTCAGAAGAGGAATTTTGGATATTCTCTTCAGATACTGGTTTATAAGTTCCTGCTCTGTATCTGCCATCAGAAAATCACTCCAGGGCAAGCACTACGTACACATTTCCCTCGCCTCTTCTGACAAGCAGGAGCGCCTTTGCCTTACCCATTTCCTTAAGGCTCTCTATTATCCTGTAAAACTCATCAACCCTTTTCACCTTCTTGTGATTCACCCTCATAATTATGTCGCCAGGTCTTAGACCACTATGATGGGCGGGGCTCCCGGGGACAACACCAACCACTACCACTCCCTCAACTCCAAAACGTGACCTCTCCTGGGCAGTCATGTTTTTAAGGGTTAGTCCCAGTCCCTTTCCTTCGTAACTTTTCCTCTTTCCCGAGGTCTTCTCAGGAAGTTCACCGACCTTAACCTTTATTGATTTCTTCTTGCCCTCCCTTATCACCTTGAGAGTTACTTCCGTTCCCGGTTTTGTTCTCATTATCCTTAGCTGGAGGTCCCTCACGCTGTCTATTTTCTTGCCGTCCACCTCAACAATGACATCACCGACTTTCAGACCGTACTTATCCGCAGGGCTCCCTTTCATCACCTGGGCTATTATGATCCCTTCCCTTACACCAATAGCTTCAGCTATATCTGGAGTAACTTCCTGAATTACAACGCCAAGCCAGCCCCTTATTACCCTGCCGTGTTCAAGGATCTGATCCATTACCCATCTTGCGAGGTTTATGGGAATCGCAAAACCAAGTCCCTGACCGCTTGCAACGATCGCTGTGTTGATCCCTACGACCTCGCCGTGTATGTTTATTAAGGGTCCACCGGAGTTCCCTGGATTTATCGCTGCATCGGTCTGGATATAGCTCTCGTACTGGGTTATACCTATGCTTCTCTTTAGTGCTGAGACGACACCCACCGTCACCGTCCTCTCAAGACCGTAGGGGTTCCCTATAGCTATAACGAGTTGGCCGACCCTCACCTTATCCGAATCACCGAGGACTGCGATCTTCTTTTCAAGACCCTTGAGCCCTTTGGCGTTCACCTCAAGAACCGCTATATCAGTTTTGGGATCGGTACCAACTATGCGAGCCTCCCTCTCTGTGTGTCTGTCAAATCTTACGGTTATCTTCTTAGCATCCTCTACAACATGGTTGTTGGTAAGGATGTATACCTTCCCCTTGGAAAGCTTTACTATGACACCTGACCCCAGCGACCTCTTTTCTTGTCTGAATGGTTCAAAGGGAAGCCTAAAGGGAAAATCAAAATCATCAAAGGGATTAAACTGAACTTCCTGAACTGCAAATATCGTGACTACCGAAGGCGCAACCTTGTCAACTACCTTTGTTAATTCAGCCTCAAAGGCAGAAAGAACACCGTTGCTGTTGAGAACCTTATCACCCTTTGCCTTTGCTACCACAGGCGGGCTTGGAGAATCCGAGTTCCCTGCCTCTACCTGTGCCCTGCAGGCTATTATTGAAAGGAGGATCGTCAGGGTGAGAAGCGAAAACAACCTCATTACCTTCCTCCTCATTTCACCCTCGCATACAAAAATAGCACACGAAAGACAGGCCTTTTTATAGAGTTTATCAGATTTTCAACTTCCTTCCTCGTGTGGATCCTTAAATCAGAAGGGTTAAAGGAACTTCCCGTGTAGTGGAAGAATCTTACGAGGTCCCATCCTCTGAAGGGAATAGGGATCTCGTCAGCAAAGCACCTTATCTCGTAATCGGCAATGGCAGAAAGAACCTCTTCTTCATGGGGAAAGGGAAAGCCTGTTTCTCTCAGACTCCCCTCAACGGGAACGGCTATTCCAATTACACTCCTGCAAACCCTTATCATCTCCCCAATAGATTCCCTTACACCCGTCCAGTGGAGGGTAAAACTGCTCAGAACATAGTCAAAGGATGAATCCTTGAAGGGAAGGAACTCTGCATCTCCAACTATACAGGTGCCGTGAATGTTGGAGTAATATTTGGCCATGCCGGGGGAAAGGTCTATTCCGAAAACTTCCGAAGGTTCAGGAACCAGAGAGGTAACAAAGCCCGTTCCACATCCAACATCAAGGACCCTGCCCGCAGGCTTCACGTACTCAACAAGCCTTTTTGCGGCTTCCTTTTGAGGAATTGCCCACTTATCATAGGTTTCAGCGAATCTGGAAAACCGCCTGGATAAGATCTCTTTCATTTCTTACGGGAAAGTGACCTCCTTTCAGAATAATGACATTACTATCTGGCAGTTCATCCTTTAATTTTAAAGCCTCGGAAGTCGGAACGACTCGATCCTCCTCACCGTGGATTATAAAGACCTCACTGCTGACCGAACCCAGCTTTCCTGAAAGGTCAAGGTTAATGTAGTCATCAAGCATCCTCATGAGGGTTTCCATCTGTACAGAATCATTGAAGTTCTCAAAGCCTGCAAGCTCACGAAAGGCGGGTATCCCCTTTTTTCTTATCATCATGCGGAAGGCTCTTAAGTTGCTCTCCTTCCACGCCCTGCGGAAGCAGGGCGTCCCTCCTATTAAAAAAATTCTCTTAACTTTTTCTGGATATTTCAGGGCAAGGAGGAGGGCAAGACTTGCTCCCATTGACCAGCCGATGACGTCGCTCCTGTCCTGTATTAAACCGGCAAGATCCCTAACAACCTCATCAAGATCTCTGTACGGAGAGGTGTTTCTACCGTGGCCGGGAAGGTCTGGCTTCAGACCTGTAAAGTCTCTGAACACCTTTGAGGAAAAGCCCCAGCCATGAATGTAAAGGGGATTTACTAAAGCCATTGAAAGTTATAATTTTAAGACAATGCTCACCGCAAGGGACCTGAGAAAAACCTTCCGTGAGAGAGAAGTGCTCAGGGGAATCAGCCTGAGCGTCAAGAGGGGGGAAGTAGTCGGGATCCTTGGTCCTAACGGTGCGGGAAAGACAACCCTATTCAATTCCCTGATCGGATTCGTGAAAGTTGACCACGGACGGATAGACCTGGACGGTGAGGAGATTACCCATTTACCACCTCACAAGAGAGCTAAGAAGGGCATCGCCTTCCTGCCACAGGAACACACTCTCTTTGAGGATCTCACTGTTATGGAGAACCTTATGGTTTTTCTTGAATTCTTTTCAGAGAGCAAAGAAGAAGCTGTGGCAAGGGCTGAGTCGCTTTTGAAGGACTTTGGACTCCTGAGCCTCCAGAATCAGAAAGCCTACACCCTCTCAGGGGGCCAGAAGAGGAGGCTTGAGATAGCAAGGAGCCTTATAACTAAACCGTCCTACCTCTTTC
>JALTVH010000215.1 GCA_027049085.1 Aquificaceae bacterium
AAGAAGATTTCCTCAAAGGTATGGAAGAACTCAATCTATGGCGAGCCCGCCTTTATTCGGAAAACTCTGACATGGTTCCTTCCAACGAACTTTCCTACTACGACTTCATGCTTGATACAGCCCTCATGGTGGGATCTGTACCTTCACGCTTTGGAAGGTACGAGGGCCTCAAAACCTACTTTGAGATGTCCAGGGGCAGAGAAGCCCTTGAGATGACCAAGTGGTTCAACACCAACTACCACTACCTTGTGCCCGAGATAGAAAAGGAAGAGTTTACTCTCCTTGTGAACAGGCCCCTTGAGGAGTTCAGATTCTTTAAAGAAAGGGGAATCACCACAGTCCCTCATATAATCGGTCCCTTCACCTTTCTCAGGATGTCCAAGGCACTGAGAAAAAAGGAAGGTGATATTCCCATACTTGAGATTGAAAAGATTGAGGACCCTGCCCAGATGAAGAGGCTCTCGGAGTCCCTGACAGAGGTTTACAGGGAGGTCCTTGAGTCCCTGAAAAAGGAAGGCTGTGAAAGAGTTCACATTGAAGAGCCCGCCCTCGTTCTTGACACAGAGGAATGGCACTGGGAGATAATTCACAGCATTTACAGTGAACTTTCAAAGACAGGTTTGTATATAGCTCTCTTTACTTACTACGAGAGCGTTTCCGATTACAGCAGGTACGTTGCCCTTCCCGTTTCGGCGCTCCACTTTGACCTCGTCCACGGTTACGAAAATCTTGAAAACATAAGAAAATACGGATTTCCCAGCGACAAGGAGCTCATAGCGGGTGTAGTTAACGGTAGACAGCCCTGGCGGGCTGACCTCACAGAGAAGCTCAGGATCCTTGAAGAACTCTCGGAAAAGGCAAAAAATCTTTCGGTATCAAACTCCTGCCCCCTTTACCACCTGCCCGTAACGGTGGAACCAGAAAACTCTCTCCCCGAGGGACTGAAGGAAAGGCTATCCTTTGCAAAGGAAAAGCTGGAAGAGATCAGGATACTCAAAAGAGCCTTTGAAGGTGATGAGGAGTCCCTCAGGATTGCAAACGAAACTCACCAGCTTGCCCAGAAGACCTTTGGTGAAAACCCAGAGGTGAGGAGGAGGATAACCTCCCTGTCGGAAGAGGACTTCAGGAGGGACCTCCCCTACGAGGAGAGGGATAAGATTCAGAGGGAGATACTTGAACTCCCTCTCTTTCCTACCACCACGATCGGTTCCTACCCCCAGACCCAGGAAGTTCGTAAGATGAGAACCTCTTTCAGGAGCGGAAAGATATCCGCCCAGGAGTACACCGAGTTCATCCGATCCCAGATAAGAAAGGTCATCTCATTCCAGGAAGAGATAGGTCTTGATGTCCTTGTTCACGGCGAGTTTGAGCGAACCGATATGGTTGAGTTCTTCGCATTTAAGATGGAAGGTATTGCAACGACCCAGCACGGCTGGGTTCTTTCTTACGGCTCAAGAGTTTACCGCCCACCTATTATCTACGGTGACGTTTCCCGCCCCGACCCAATGACCCTTGACGAGATCCTCTATGCCCAGTCACTCACCGATAAACCCGTCAAGGGGATGCTTACAGGACCTGTGACTATTCTCAACTGGAGCTATTACAGGGAGGACATTCCCAAAAAGGAGATAGCCTACCAGATCGCCCTCGCCCTCCTTGATGAGGTCAGGGACCTTGAGAAGGCGGGGATAAAGATAATCCAGATAGATGAACCTGCCTTCAGAGAAGGCGTTCCCCTCAAGAAAAGGGACTGGCAGGAATACTTTTCCTGGGCAGTTAAGGCCTTCAGGCTCTGCTCAAGGGCAAAGCCCGAGACTCAGATCCACACCCACATGTGCTACTCGGAATTCAACGAGATCATTGAATACATCTACCAGATGGACTTTGACGTTATCTCCATTGAGGCATCACGGAGCAAAGGTGAGATCATATCTGCCTTTGAGACTTTTAAGGGATGGGACAGACAGATCGGTATCGGAGTCTACGACATCCATTCGCCTGCGATACCAACCAAAGAGGAGATGAAAGCTGTCATGGAAAGGGCAATGCGTGTTCTCCCGAAGGAACTCCTCTGGGTCAATCCCGACTGCGGACTCAAAACAAGGAGGTGGGAGGAGGTGGAGCCAGCTCTCAAGAACATGGTGGAGATGACTGGTGATCTCAGGAGAGAGGTCTCGGCAACGGTCTGAGGAGAAGGGAGTTGCTCTTTCAGGATATAATCCTCAAGCTTCAGAGCTTCTGGGCTCAGAAAGGATGCCTCCTCTGGCAGCCCTACGACCTGGAAGTGGGTGCGGGAACCATGAACCCCGCCACCTTCCTCAAGGTTCTCGGTCCCCAGCCCTGGAACGTTGCCTACGTGGAACCCTCAAGGAGACCTCAGGATGGAAGGTACGGCGAAAATCCCAACCGCCTCCAGCATTACTACCAATTTCAGGTTATACTCAAACCTGCCCCTGAAAATTCTCAGGAACTCTTCCTTGAAAGCCTGACGGCCCTGGGCATAGACCCATCAAGGCACGACATCAGATTTGTGGAGGACGACTGGGAGTCACCAACCCTCGGTGCCTGGGGGCTCGGCTGGGAGGTCTGGCTTGACGGTATGGAGATCACCCAGTTCAC
>JALTVH010000216.1:0-1626 GCA_027049085.1 Aquificaceae bacterium
GGGTTGCATTTACATCCTGAGGATCTAATGAAGGTGTATCAGCAACGCCTATGCTTGGTGTTGCATTCTTAACATACCAGCCTGCCATCCTGCTCGGTACACTGAGTGTGTCTATTATTCCTGCCACGGTGTACTCAGTAGTAGGTGTGGTTGTCCTGTCCCTGACTTCCCATATGCATGCCCACCATTTCTGATATGTCTTGCCATCAACTTTCACATCTACTCTGGGCACCTCTGTAATAAAAGAAGCAAGAACCCTCCCGAGGGGATCAGGGCTGTTAGGATCCCCTGAAATTGCTCCACCTAAAATCTGAGCAAAGTCGTTGGCAAGTCGCCTTTCTGCCCATCCGCATTCGGATTTGGTCGAATCTTTTTGAAGACTGACGTTGAAGTTGGTTCCGTTAATTGTCACCGTTCCTGTTATCGTGTTGCCAGAGACACTCAGATTAAAATCAACTGTTACAGTGTTTCCGTTCAGATCGCGTCCGGTGGCCCTCCCGCTGAGCTGAGTGTTGTTCGCTGTTATTGTTCCGCTGAAATCTTCTTTCCAGATCCATCCTGCAACCCAGACACTTCCAGTTACCTGAGCACCGTTTTTCTTGAATGAAAGGCAGATTCTACCTGTTGGTGCAGAACCAGATAAGGGAGAAGATCCCGTATAACTGCCCACCCACACCTCAGTTGTCTGACCTCCGCTGTCGCCGTTTCCTCCGCCCCCGCTACATCCATAGATAAAGAGAGAAGAGAAAAAAACAGTTGCTATAGATAGAAGCTTCCTTTTCATTTCCTCACCTCCTCCTTTGACAGTTTTATCTCAATATGATAGGTTACCACCAATTGTTAAGTTATTTTTCACATCTTTAAGAAAGGGGGGCGGAGCCCCCCCGTGATTTACCAGCTAAAGATTGATATGTCCTTGGTGTGAGTTATGGTCTGACTCCCGTTGGTGGCTGTGACTGTTACAGAACAGCCGTTTACAATGTTTGGAATTATTCCTTGACAGTAAGTTGAATCATTGCAGATAGACCAGGAATAGAAATTTGAGGAAATTCTCCCAGCGTTTAAGTCAAAGTTGCCTGTGTGGCCATCACAATCGTAGGAAGCGGATTGGACTGACAAGGTTCCTGTCCCCAAAAGCTCAACAGATACATAAACGTACGTTGAGTTGTAATAGAAGCTATAGTAACCTGAGCCACTGATGGTCATACGCAGATAGTTTCCTGAATTATCGGCCGATATACAGTTGTCCGTTGTGGCATAAGCCTCATTTCCTTTGCTGTCTCTGAGGACTGCTCTGTAACACTGGGGTGAGTTACTGCCTGTAAGGGTATCGTAGTTGTAAACACATGAATTGGTCATGCTTATGGTTCCTGATGCAAAAATGGTGTTTCCGGAGGATGCATCTCTGTAAATTGTGTATGAAATATCGTAATCATTTTCCATATCGTAAGCACAGAGACCAACCTCAAACTGGTCTCCTGCCTGAAATTGATCCTGGTAGAACAGCCACATGTAGCCATAGGGTGGGTCATTGATTATCTGCATGATTCCTACGTCTGCTTCGGTTCCATTGTCTGAGACCTCATCAAAATCTCTCTGGTTGTTTACGTTGTATGCTTTAAAGAT
>JALTVH010000216.1:1636-2590 GCA_027049085.1 Aquificaceae bacterium
TTTTTCGCATAAACTACGCCGTCACCACCGCACACTGTTGGTATAGAGAAGTTACCTTGCGAGTCTGTGATACCCCAGTTATAGTAGTACTGGGTACCCGATGGATTTGCCACTACGGTGCCAACGATGAATCCTTCAACCGGTTGATTAGACTCATCAACAACCTTTCCAGAAACTGTGCATTCATAGGGGTTCTCAAGGATTAGGGTTATCTGACACTGGTTTCCGCTGTCAAAGTTTGCGGTAGCTCCCGCTGTATTCATCAAATACCAAGCATCAACTTGGGCGAGACAAGGGTCAGTGTAACCAAGGGCTATGAGTTCAACCTCTCCATTCTGGTCTGTTACTCCCTCTGCGAAGCTCATACAGGATGATGAAGCACTGACCCACGCACCGGGGACAGGATCGTTGTTTTGATTAACGACCTTAACCGTGCAGGAAAGCTCTCTTCCTTCCGGCACAACATAGTCCAGATTTTTCCACTGAAGGTCAGGATTGGTAACGCTTACGACAACGAAGTCGCTGTAGTCTGTGCATATATCATTTTCGTCGGTAAAGATTCCGTACTCAGAGCATCCGGCTGAACCGTCATTGTTGTCTGTTGAGGAGCTGCTGGGATCGCATCCGCTCTGGATTATGGTGTCCCATTCAGTATTTGTAAAGTCAATGGTATCAGTATCAACAAAGGTTCCCTGACCCGCCTCTACCCATGATCCTTGATCAAAGTCAAAGGCGTAGAAGGTGAGCTGGACTCCAGGCTTTGAAGGATCCTCATCAAGAGATCCAAGCATATTCCTTATGTTCTGGATCTGGTTACAGTCTACATATCTGAGTATTCTGAAATACTCTCCGCTAACTAATTGAGAGTTAAGACCATCAGACTGGAAGGGATTATTCCCATTCTGGTCCGTAATATCAAGGTAATCAAATCCGATGGAGACAAGTCTATCTCCC
>JALTVH010000217.1 GCA_027049085.1 Aquificaceae bacterium
CAAGCTCAACCACGTCACCGGGAGTAAGAGTTAGCTCTTTTCCCTCAACACCTATGGTTACTTCTCCCTCAATTACCCACCTTACTTCCCTGTCTTGATGAGTGTGAGTTGGGTAGTAGGTGCCGGGGGGATCGGACCAGGTGTATACTGAATATCCCTGATCTCTCAGGATTTCCTTTATCTTCCCTTCATCGGTTATTCCTGTTTCTTCAAAACGAACACCCATGAGATATAAGATTATAAATTCTTATGAACATCCTTAAGGAGTGGAGCAACTTTCTCAGGGAAATAAGGGATTTCTTCTACCGACGAGGTTATATGGAGGTCACAACGCCAGTTCTCCTTGAAAAGCCAAACCTTGATCCCAACATAAGCCCGATAGAGGTAGTTGTTAATGTCAATAGGGATACGAAGAGGGTTTGGCTTCATACCTCTCCTGAATATGCTATGAAGAAGATCCTTGCAAAACAACCAGCGGACATTTTCCAGATCACAAAGGTTTTCAGAGACGGTGAGTATGGAAGACTTCACAGACCTGAATTTACCATGCTTGAGTGGTACAAAATTGGTGCGGATTACAAGGATTTGATAGAGGAAGTCAGGGAACTTGTTCATGAAACCTGCGGAATTGAAGTCAGCAAAAAGCTAACTTTTAAAGAAGCGGTCTCCGAATTTCTGGGATTCAGCTACACCGAGGACTCGGATTACCTTTTAAAGGCCCTTGAGAGAGCAGGGATTGAAGTATCGGGAGAATGGGACCTTGAGAGCCTGACTGACCTTATTCTTTCGAAGGTCGGGGAGAGGTCAAGGGAAATTACGGGACTCTTTGTGATCGACTTTCCTCCCGTTGCCTGCGCCTTAGCAAGAGTCGAAGGTGGAGCGGCAGAGAGATTTGAGCTCTATATAAAAGGGATTGAAATAGCCAACGGCTGGACAGAGGAAAGGGATCCCGGGGAAATAAGAAAAAGGCTTGAAAGGGAATCAATAAAAAAGGGACTGCCTCTTGACCAGGAGTTTATGAAAGCTTGCTCGCAGCTTCCTCCCTGTGCAGGGTGTTCTGTTGGTCTTGAGAGGCTTTTCATGATAAGGATCGGCTGTGAGGATCTGAGGGATATAGAATTATTACCATGAATAGCTTTGAGATATTTCACCTGGTAACTACAAGGTTTGCTGACCTCAGGTGGTCGGAATTCAGGGACGACCTTATACTCAAATCAATGAAAGCACTCAGAAAACTAAGGGACGGGAAAGACCCATCAAGTGTTCTTGAAGATCAGAAGGTATCAGGTGGAATTGAGGATGTTATAGATGACCTTGCTGAGTTTGTAAGGAATTCCGAAAAGAAAGAGGTCAACAGGGTAATTGACAGCCTTGGGATGTTCCTGAAGGCACCTGCACCCTGCAGGACGAAGATCATTTCTCTTATTGAGAAGATGCTCGGCAAAGTGGAGGCAAAGGGTTGAAGATCGGTGAGATACTGAGAAGGGGTGTCTTTTCCGTTTCCTTTGAGTTTTTCCCTCCCAAAAGTGAAGAGGGAGAGAAACAGCTTTTTGAAACCGTTTCACAGCTAAGGAAACTCAATCCTACCTTTGTTTCCGTGACCTATGGTGCGGGAGGGTCAACAAGGGATCGGACAAGGAAAGTTGTTCAGCGTATACACGAAGAGGTCAGCCTGAACGTGATGGCTCATCTGACCTGCATAGCCCACAGAAAGGAGGAGCTTGTAGAAATACTGAGGGAGTATGACAAGATAGGTATAGACAACATCCTTGCCCTCAGGGGAGATGTTCCAAGAGATGACCCGGATTTCCGGCCGCCGGAGGGATCCTGCAAATACGCGGTTGAACTTGTAAGGCTGATAAGGGATGAGTTCGGCGACAGATTTTCAGTCGGGGTCGCTTCTTATCCGGAGGGACATCCTGAGTCTCCCAACATGGAGTGGGAAATAAAGTACTTTGCCCTTAAGGTGAGTGCTGGTGCTGACTTTTCTATCACACAGATGTTCTTTGATAACAGCTTCTACTACAACTTCATAGAGGAGTGTGCTTTGGCAGGTATTGATGTACCCATAATTCCTGGAATAATGCCCATTACCAACTACAAGCAGATCAAAAAGTTTGCCAGCATGTGCGGTGCAGAAATTCCCCAGAATCTCGTTGAAAAGCTTGAACCAGTGAGCGACAAACCGGAAGAGGTTGCAAAGATAGGAATTGATTTTGCAATAAGGCAGTGTGAAGATCTCTTAAAAAACGGTGTCCCCGGCCTGCACTTTTACACTCTAAACAGGTCCAAGGCAACCCTTCAGATATATGAGGCAATAAAAGATTCTGTTCCTATCAGGGACCTATCTGTCTGAGAAAGGCGGGGATCTCGTCATCTCTGTACCATCCGGCTTCCTCAACCTTTCTCTCTATAAAGTCTCTGTCCTTTCCTACCTTTTCGCTTAGAAACTCTATAAAGTCCTCACGTTTCCCTTTAAAGCTATCTACCTCTTCCTCCCTGACCTCAGGGAATCTCGTCACGATCCTTCTCTTGACCTCATTCCATGCTCTGCTACTGTCCGTTATCCTGAAGCTCTTGTCCCTCACACCGTCCTTGACGGCAAGGTCCTTAATGTGCTGGATCATCTGCGGGTCCATAGTGATGATCGCCTCCGCCATGACGGGATCAACAGAGTAGTAAATACCAAAGAGCTTTCCAAGTAACCTCCTCTTCATTTTTATAAAGAGTCCGAGGGTTTCAGAAACCTCTACGAACTTGGGTTGAATGAGCTCCCAGTAGTTGAGCAGTTCAAGCTCAAGACCACCAAGGGTCCTGATGTGGGCTGTGAGTTCTGAGATGCTGAAGTCCTGTCTATCCTGAACTTTTGCACTGTTGGTCTTTCTTGTTTCACCCCAGTCCGCATGCACATCTGTGTGAACGGGAGGGATGATGTGATAGTTCTCTGACTCCCATCCGGCCTTTCGGAGGATCTGCTCCGCACCGTGTTCATCAAGGCTGTACCTCTCCATCAGAAGTTTTTTGAGGCCTTCTCTGTCCTTTCTGAACCTGTCAATTTCATCCTCGGGCAGGTCTATCTCAACGTAGACGAGCTTCTCTGAGCCGTCCCCGTTCTTTACAAAAATGTTCTTTCTTCCGTTGATATTGCTCTTGATAAAGTTCCAGTCATCACTGGTCATAACCGGTTCGGGATGCCACCTTGAATCCATCTCGCTTTCAAGCTCAAGGTAGGGGATCGACTCATACCAGGTTGCCTTGACAAGCTTTTCTTCTATAAGGTCCTCCGACTCTCCTGTTCTGTTCTTCACGTACTCAATAAAATCCTTTCTATTCATTTTGAATCTGTCAATCTCATCAAAGGAAAGCTCGGGAAAGAGGATCTTAAGCTTGTACCTTATGTAATCCCAGTTTCCAAAAAGGTTCTGGGGCTCAAGGACCTCCTCAAAGTAGGGGTGTTTCCTGACAAAATCAAAGTAATAGGAAATGTACCTCCTCACTCTGGGGTCTGTTCTTATCAACGTTTCCATAAAATCAGGATCGTAGTGGCTGATCATTGAAAGGATCCTTGCTATATTCACCTTCTTAACGTTGTGTAGATGGCAGAGTTCAACCGCATAAGACCTTGGGATCCTGTCATTTATTGAGCAATATCGGTTAAGTACGTCCATCTCGCATTTGAGAAGTTCCCTGAGAACAGCAAGCTTCTCAACTTTGCTCAAGCGGTTTTTTAAAACGAGTGACTCAAGAACTCCCATCTTGACCACCTCCCATATCTTTATGATCGGATCTCTGGGATCAGTTATTCCTGATTAGACTCAGAGTTTTTTCAAAGACCGCCTCAGGCGGTATCTCAAGACAGCGGTAATCGCCGTACCTGCAGTTTCCTTTCCCGTGAATGTCGCATGGCTGACAGGGAAGGTTTCTCAAAATTACCTCCCCTTCCTCAGGAAACAGAGAAAAGCCAAGGGTAGGGTGAGTTCCACCATAAACCTGGACACACCTTGTGCCAACTGATCTTGCAAGGTGCAGAGGTCCCGAGTCATTGCCCACCAGCGCACTGGCAAGTTTTAGAACCGCAAGCAAATCTGTGAGGGATAACTCCCCGCAGAGATTTATCCCCACCTCAGGTGGTACCAGTGCCCTGTCCTTTTCGTCACCTACCCACACAACCTCAACTCCAGCTTCCTTTAAAAGGCGTGCAACCGCGCTGTAGTACGGATACCTCTTTTTTATGTATCTCGCACCTGGGGCAATCGCCACAAATTCCGTGGAAGGCAGAAACTCTGACACCTTCTGGAGTCTTTCCTCTGAGACCTCAATCCTTGGCAGTGGTGAACTTTTATTGCTGGCTAGGCCCTTCAGAGCGGACAAATAGCTCTGAGTTACATAGTAGGATTTTCTCAAAAAGGGAAGCCTTACCGAAAGCCTTCTCCTCAGCGAGTCCTTTCTGTATGATAGCCACTTCCCGCCAAGTCTGGTCCTGAGGAAAACCGTCCTGAAATTCTTATGAAGGTCTATAAAAAGGTCAAAATTCATGTTCTTCAATTGTTCTATAAAGTCTTTTTTGATAATGCTTTCCCTTTTTGCAGGTACAGTGGTTACACGCCAGTCATCCTCAAATATACTGTCGTAAGGTCTGAAAGTAAGCAGGTAGGGCTTAAAGCCAGCTTCAAGGAGGGGATCTATTACAACTGATGCAAGGACAACATCCCCAAGAGAGGAAAGTCTGATGATAAGGGCCTTATTCATCAACCACCGCTTACGGGAGGAATGATCGCCACAGTGTCACCATCTCTTATTTGCGTGTCTTCACCGACGTATTCCTCATTGACAGCTATCCTGAGTGAATTTATCACCTCTCTGAGTTCAGGATGCCTTTCGGCAAGAAAACTTTTCAGCTCCTTAACGCTCCCTTCAAAATCAATCTCTTCCTCAGACAATCCCAGCCGTTCTCTCACAAAAGAGAAATACTTTACCGTTGGCATCAGCAAAAATATAAACTAAAATATCAACGGATGGGGGAGAAGGAGAAATTAGAGGATTATCTTAAAAAGAGTGTTCTCTTCCATGACCTCAGCAGTTCAGATATAAGAAAGATCGCCCTTCTTTTTGAAATGATTGAACTCCCCATGGGAGATGTACTCTTTTACGAGAAGGATAGAAGTAGTGATATGTACATTGTCCTTCAGGGGTGTGTTAGGGCATCCCTCTTTGACGAACAGGGAAATGAGCTTGTCCTTGCCGAGCTCGGACCTGGTGAATTCATTGGTGAGATGTCAATGATTGATGAACTTCCCCGTTCGGCAACAGTAATTGCCGAGGAACCCACACGGCTTGCAAAACTTACAAGGAAGAATTTCATGAAAGTTGTAAGGGAAAACCCTGAAATCGCAGTTAACGTTATTAAGGCTCTGGTATCAAGACTCAGAAAGACCGACGATATGGTTGAGGCACTCGCCTTCAGGAACGTGGAGGGAAGGATCGTCAAGTTCCTCCTGACGGTTGGGAAGGAGAAAGGGTCCTACGAAAATGGCAAGGTCAAGGTTAGAAAGATGGTTCACAAAGACCTTGCTTCAAGGGTAGGTGCATCCCGTGAGGCAGTTACAAAAGCTCTCAAGGCACTTATCTTCAAGGGCGTGATTGAGGAAAAGGGTAATTTCTGGCTCCTTTCCAAGAACGCCGAGGAAGAGATAGACCCCTGATCAGACCTCAAGGGCCTTCCTAAACCTCCTTTTGACAACTTCAAGGGGAATTAGCGTAAGGAGGATATCAATGCCGATTCCCTGAGTTGAACCGGTCAGGAATCCCCTTATCGGCTTCCACAGAAGAGGGGGCTTGATTCCTTTCTCTTTAAGAAATGCCTTTCCTATCTTCATGATCTCTTCGGGAGTAGAAGGTTTTTGCTTCTCAATGGTGTCCAGAAACTCTCTGATGTAATCTGATGAAGTTCTGACCAGGTCCCTTATTTCATCACTGATTTCAGGATCTCTGAAGAAAGGTTCAAGCTTTTCTGCACCTTCCCTGAGGGTATCAAAGGAGTCCCTTGTAAGGGTAACGACCTTGGTGAGGTATTCTCTGTCGCCCACTTCAATTCCCTTTTCTCGCAGAAAGGGCTCAAGCCTTAGTGCTACCTCCTCTGGAGAAAGAACTTCTCTGATGTAAAGGCCGTTCATCCACAGGAGCTTTTGTCTGTCAAAGACGGCAGGTGAAGAGTTGACATCCTTGAGATCAAAGAGCTTTATTAGTTCTTCCCTGGTATATATCTCTCTGTCTTCCTCAGGGCTTGACCAGCCGAGGAGGCAGAGGTAATTAAAGAGAGCCTCCGCAAGGATTCCCTCCTCTCTGTAAGCCTTTACAGACACACCGCCGTGCCTTTTGGAAAGCTTGCTCCTGTCCGGTCCAAGGATAACAGGAAGGTGAGCAAACCGGGGAACCTCAAATCCGAGCGCCCTGTAAATAAGGATCTGTTTTGGCGTATTGGAGATGTGGTCTTCTCCCCGTATCACATGGGTTATTCCCATGAGGGCATCGTCAACCACAACAACGAAGTTGTAGGTAGGCATTCCATCACTTCTCACAATAATGAAGTCCCCAAAGTCATCAACGTTGATTGAAATGTGACCTTTGATAAGGTCTTCAAAAACGATTTCCTCACCGTCCGGGACTCTGAACCTCAGGGCGTGGGGCTTTCCCCTCCTGATATTTTCCTGAACCTCTTTATCCAAGAGGTTCCTGCATCTTCCCGAATACCTGTAAGCTATGCCCTTCCTTGCCGCCTCCTGCCTCTCTTTCTCAAGCTCTTCGGGCGTGCAGAAGCAGGGATAGGCGTGCCCATCCTTCACAAGCCTTTCCCCATACTCTCTGTAAATTTCCAGCCTCTCTGACTGCCTGTAGAACTCATCCCACTCAAGACCGAGCCACCTGAGGTCTTCAATAAGACCTTCTTCATATTCCTCCGTTGACCTCTCTCTGTCTGTGTCCTCTATTCTCAGTACAAAGGTGCCACCGCTGTGCCTCGCATAAAGGTAGCTGAATATAGCAGTCCTTGCGTTTCCGAGGTGAAGGTATCCCGTTGGACTCGGTGCAAACCTTGTTTTAACCATGGTTTATGTATTCTATCCTCTTAGATACTCTCTGACTAAATCTTCTTTGCTTAGCCTTATTGCCTGTGGTCCTTCTTTGAAGATGGCAAAGACTCTAAGGATCCTGTCATCTACGAGGTAACCGCCCAGGCTCCCTCTGATCCTCCTTACCACCTGCTTTGCCTCCATTTGTGCCCTCTGGGGGTCACCGATATACCTTTCTTCAAGGAGAATTGCAGTGAGCCTCTCTTCAAGTTTTCCATCCGTGTGGTCCTTAAGCCTCTCGTAAAAGCCATCAACCTTTTCTCCCAGCCCTGGCAGGGGGATCCTCTCCTCAATAATTAGCCTCTTGAGGAGGTTGGACCTGATGTGACCTATTCCCTTTATCCCGCCCAGAGCCGAGAACTCCTCGGTCAGTCCGTACTTGACCATGTGGACAACCGCAATTATCTCTGAATCGGACCAGCTCAGGTCTCCAAATCCTCTTATGTCAAGGAGCGTCCTCATTAAATGAAGGGAATCGGTGCCCAGATAAGAAAACTCCCCCGGCGGGCTGTTGATGTTCCTGTATTTGAAGGTAAGACCCTCAATGTAGAAGAGAAACTGGTGGGTGTTATCAGCAATGCACTCGGGACCGAAGGGGGCAAGTTTATTCCTGACATAAAGGTCGTCCTCAATGAAGCTCTCGCTTCCCTTAACGAAATCGTAAAGCCCCTCAAACCTTTTCACAAACAGGAGGGGCCTGACCAGCACCGCCTTTTCCGATCCGAGGGCCCGTCTCCGCAGAAACTCCTCATAATCTACAGGGTTCATTCCTGAGCGAACGCAGAAGAGGGCTTTGTCCGAGAGCACTCCATCAGAAATGTAACCTCTTTCCTGAAGCCATTCTTCAACCTCATCAATGTAAAAGTCCTCAGCGTATTCCTTTAGAGAGTATGTTCTTTTGAGGAACTCCCTGAAATTCTTTCCTTCATAAAGGAAGCCGATAAGCACAAAGAGGCTGAGGATCTTCTCAAGGTCCTGGGAGAGGTCACCTTTTGTCAGCTTTTTCTTTACGTATGGGACCATCTCTCCCTCAAGGGCATTGTCAATCTCCCTCTCAATTGTTCTTGGATTCGCACCGTAAGGAAGGATAACCGAGTAACCGATTTCCTTTATACCGAGCCTTCCCGCTCTGCCTTCCATCTGAAGTATATCAACGTTTTCGGGAAAGGCCTTCATCTCGCCTTCCCTTCTGTCAAAAAATGCCCGAACACCTATGATCACCCTGTCAGCAGGCAGGTTTACGCCGTAGGCAAGAGTGTGAGTAGCAACAAGAACCGGCAGGTTCCCCTTTCTGAACTCCCTCTCTATCTCTTCCCTCTCTTCTCTTGGGATATCCGCATTATGGAAGGCGATCTCGGGCTCACCTTCAAACTCAACGTCAAAGGGGAGGGTCCTGTTGAGGATCCCTATCTTTTCCCTCACAGCAATCTCAAGGATCTTCCAGCCGACTGATTTTTTGTGAACAAAAAGGATAACCTGCTCGTCCCTCTCCTTAAGCTCATAAAGGGCGGTGAAGAGCTTACCAGCTATCCTCTCGTCAGACTCCCTTGTTTTAAAAGGTTCCCTGAACTCGGTAAGGGGAATTATTAGCCTTTTCAGGGGAACGGGGCGCCACCGAGACTCAATGAAGAGGTCAGCCCTGATCCACTTTGCAAGCTCAGATGCTCCTGGAAGAGTTGCGGAAAGACCGAGGATCCTTACTCCCTTCTTTAGAAGGGCGGTTACTACCTCCTCAACAATCCATCCCCGGGAACTCATCAGGTGATGAATCTCATCAATGACTACACACTCAATATCCTTTGTCCAGGGAACGTCATTCCTCAGTGAAAGGGCAAGGTTCTCATAGGTTGAGACTACCACATCGGATCGGACGTTCTTGAAGACCTCAATAGCATCACCTGTGCGCATGTCAACCTTCCTATTGAAAAGGCGGGACAGCTCAACGGTCTTTTCATAAACAAGTGCCCTCGTCGGAGCGGTGTAGACCTTTCTTCCCTCACCCTCCCTCATAAAGAGGTAAGCTATCAGGCTCTTCCCAGCGGAGGTGGGTGCAGAGATAAGTGAATTACCGCCCCTGTAGTATTTGAAAAAGAGAGACTGGAGGGGATTCAGTACTTTGTAGCCAGGACCTACCTCAGCTTCCTCAGAAGTTATAAGCCTGCTCTTTCGCGGATTTCCAGAAATATCCTTATAAACTGCTTCCCCAGTGAGCCTCTTTATATCAAAGGTTGAATCCTCAAGGAGAAGAAGGTGCTTCATACAGAGTTATTATTTCATTTTGAGAGCGACGGCGAAGGGAAAACGATCTTCAAGGACAGTAAACATTTTGAGGGACTTTGGATTGAAAAACATCCTCCCGATCACCGAGTCGTAAGTGTCAAAGTAAAGGTCGTAGAGGAATAAATCGTCTTCTCTCTTTACGATTACCACTGTCCTGTTCCTTTCATAATTCTCACTTCCTGAAAGTTTAACCACCTCTCCCGTATCTCTGTTTATGAAAGTGATAAGCCTGTACCTTGCAAGCTCTCTGGCGTTTTCCTCAGAGGTGCTGAATGAGAAATCTGAGAGGTTAATATTAAGGATCCCGCAGTTGTAGTTCTTACTTTTTGCACCTGTCACAAAACAGTTAAAGGAAAATCCTATTCCGAATTCTTTAAGTTTCTCTGGATAAAAAGCCATCTCATGAATGGGCTCAAACCTGAGCATGTTTTCGGTAACAAATACAATGATCTCTCTCGGAGGCCTGCCTCCATAACCGAGGGCCTTTCTAAGGAGACCCTCGTAATCTGTGTCATCTCGCCCTATAAAGGTGGAGGATGTAAAGGAAATGATCCTTATTGCATCCTCTTCCTCCTTTGCATACAGGCTTTTTGAAAGGAGGTATAGCTTGGGAATGTGCCAGTTTGCGTTATCAGTGAACGTAGGAAGACCGTAATACTGAATCATATCGCCGTAATCCCACCAGGTCCATACCACAGGTTTGTTGAAGATGTCCCTGTCACTGTAAAGTTCTGCGGTCTTCTTTGCTGTCTCCACAACATCTGAAGGGAATATCAGCCTTGGTTTGATGAAGTACGTATCAGGGGGAACGGAAACAATCGCTGTAAAGATAAGCCCAAAAGCATTAACGTAGGTGGGCACCCTGTTACTCAGTTTACTGAGGTTCCTTCCAAGTATTGCAAAGAGCAGGTAGAGAGCATACCCAAAGCCCATTCCAAGGAAAGGTATAAGGTATATGAGCATCCTGACCCCCGCTCCGGTGAAGCTGAGGAGACCAAGCCCGAAGATAGGAAGAGATATCGCGATCTCTCGAAAATGGTTCCGTAGGAATAGGATAAAACCAATAACAGAGATTGCAAGTATGATGGGGTTGGAAACTGTTTCATTTATCAGTCTTGAAAAGTCAACCGGGACAAGTTCGTTTACGTATTTCTGAAGCACAAAAACGTGTCCCGTTACCGGCTTCCCGAAGATCCTTTCAATGTACACACCAATTTGTAGATTTGAAAGGTAATTAACTGTTCCAAAGATAAATACACTTACAGCAATGAGGTGTGACCTCACCAGCTCTTTAGTTCTGAAGTGTAGTATAAGACTCAACAGGATACCAGCAAGGAAAAAGAGTATAAACTGAGGCTTTGGATACCACCACATGAAGATGTGGTAAACGGCTGTTGCTACAGATGAGAAAAAAACAGCTCTTGAAGCTGACCGTGAGTTAACAGAGCGGTAAAAGAAGTAAATAACAGCAAAAACAAAGAAGAGAATCAGCGAATCGGTATCAAAGCGTCCAAAACCAGTTCTCTGAGCGTATATGAATCCCGTTGCTGCCATAACTGAAGAAGCTATGGCAACAAACCTGTTCGCGAAGCTAATGAGATAAAAGTACAGAGGTATCATTACAAGTACCGAGAGCAGGGGAGGTAAGTAAAAAGTAACCGTATCAATGGATAATCCCGTTAAAAGGGCAGTCTTCTGTGCAAGTAGAGAAAGGAGGGGGGGAGGAAATTCATGGTTAGAAAGCTCAGGGAAGTTTTTAAGCCAGTCAACCGCCGAGTAATTCCCCTCGTAAATTTCTCGAGCAAACCTCGTATAACGGTAGCAATCTGCACAGGTTATCAGGGTCTCCGAATTTTTTGGCAAGTGCAGAAATCTTATCAGTAGGACATAAGAGATCCCAAAGAGGATTATTATTATGTTCATTTTTCAGTGGGGCGGGAAACACCGCCCCGAGTAATATTACTTGGATCTTACTCTGCAGCGTATGGACGTTCCATCAAAGGAGCACTCAGCCTCATAATCTGGAACCGTAGTCAGGTTTGCACGAACATTAGTTCCCGCTAACAGTGTGCTGTTAGCAGTATCACAGGAAAAGCTTGAAGTTATAACTGAGAAACTGACATTTCCACCAGGGGTTGAGAAACTCGCAGATGATCCACAAGCAGAGGCGCTGGAACAGCAGTTTGGTGTGTTCGAATAGTTAACGCTCGGAGAAGCAATGTTTTCCTCATTACAGAATGAGAGCATATCCATCAGACATGCCCTTGCGATAGGTTCAGCGTAAGAGCTGACCTTTGCCTTCCGCTGGTACTTAAGGTACTGCGGGATAGCTATGGATGCGAGAATAGCGATAATGGCGATGACGACAAGGAGCTCAATCAGGGTAAAACCCCTCTCCCGGTTGATTTCCCGGGACTTTTCAAAGGACTGCTCAATGTGCCGCATGACACACCTCCCAGATAGATTTTAACACTTATAATTTAATTCGGACACTGTGA
>JALTVH010000218.1:0-666 GCA_027049085.1 Aquificaceae bacterium
TCCTGCTGTTCTGCGGGGAATATATCCACAATTCTTGTAATGGTTGATATAGCTGTGTTTGTGTGGAGAGTTCCGAAAACAAGATGTCCTGTTTCTGCCGCTCGCAAAGCCGTCTCTATTGTTTCCTTGTCCCTCATTTCACCTACGAGGATCACGTCAGGGTCTTCCCTCAGTGCTGCTCTGAGAGCCTCTGCAAAAGAGTAAACATCCTGGTCTATTTCTCTCTGGTTTACTATGCTCTGGCGATGATGAAATATGTACTCAACGGGGTCTTCAATAGTGATTATGTGGTGGGGGAAGTTCTCGTTGATGTAGTTGATCATGGCAGCGAGGGTTGTTGACTTACCAGAACCTGTGGGACCTGTAACGAGCACAAGTCCCATCTTTTTGTGACATAGTTCAAGGATCTTCTCGCTAAGACCAAGCTCAGTAACCGTCCTTATTTTGTAGGGCAGTCTCCTGAAGGCACAGGCAACGGAACCTCTCTGATAGAAAACGTTAGCCCTGAATCTTCCCAGATCTTTAACGCCGAAGGAAAAGTCAACCTGTCCCCTTTCTTCCAAGTTCTTTCTGTGTTTTTCAGACATGACTGAGTAAGCAAGCTTCTGTGTCATATCGGGTGTGAGAACGGGGAAGTCAGAAAGGAACTGGATGCTTCCGTCAACC
>JALTVH010000218.1:676-2584 GCA_027049085.1 Aquificaceae bacterium
TGCCCCGGAAGTGATGTGGACGTCGCTTGCGTCCATGTGGACTGCTCTCTGAATGATGTCAATAAGACGAACCTCTTTTGTCTGTACTTCCACCGCATTCCCTCCTTATCCTCAAAAATTATACTTGAGGATTTTCTTGTCAAAGGGTGGTTGATGAGCTAAATTATGACATAAATGTCATATATTATCGGATTTGGCAGGAGAGGTTCTGGATATGATTCCAAAGGTTTATGTTGGAGTAGAGTGGTTCGGTATTGAAAGAGTTTTGTCTTACCTGAAGATTCCCCCAAACTGCGGGGCAATGGTTACCTTTACGGGTATTCCCAGAAGTGCCCCTGAGGATGGTGATGTTGAGTTCCTTGAGTACGAAGCCTATCCAGAGATGGCGGTGAGGGAAATTGAAAAGATCAGGCGGGAAACTATAGAGAAGTACGGTATAGAAGAGGTGATAATTCACCATCGCATCGGGAAGGTTCCTGTTGGTGAGCCATCCTTCCTTGTAATTGTGATTGGGGGACACAGGGAGGAAACCTTCAAAGCCTGCAGGTATGCCGTTGACTCTACAAAAGAGAGAGCTCCTATCTGGAAGAAGGAAGTCTTCACAGGCGGTGAGACAAGGTGGAAGGAAGGTGACAGGATTGTTAAAGGATAAACTTGGCAGACCACTAAGGACTCTGAGAGTTTCTGTAACGGACAGATGCAACTTCCGGTGCTTTTACTGCATGCCACCGGATAAGGAAATTGAATTCCTTCCCAGGGAAGAGATCCTTACCTATGAAGAAATTGAGAGGGTTGTTAGAATCCTCTCAGATCTCGGCGTTGAAAAGGTAAGGATAACAGGGGGCGAGCCTCTTGTCAGAAAAGGAGTTGATAAACTTATATGCAAACTGAAGGATTTAAGCGGTATCAAAGATATTGCCCTGACCACCAACGGCTACAGACTCAAGCAAATGGCTAAAAAACTTGCACAGGCAGGACTGAATAGGATCACTGTAAGCCTGAATACTCTCAGACATGAGAGGTTCAGCTTTATGTCAGGGGGGATGTCCCTTGATTATGTCCTTGAGGGAATTGAGGCGGTAAGGGAAGCCGGGATTAAAACAATTAAGGTAAATTCTGTAATTGTTCGTGGCATAAACGATGATGAAATACTTGACCTTGCCGAGTTCTGCAGAGAGAAGGGGCTTATCCTGAGATTTATTGAGTATATGGATGTCGGAACTCTAAATGGATGGACTCCCCAGCAAGTCTTCACTGCTAACGAAATCCTTGAGAGGATGGCATCTGTTTACGAGTTTGAACCTGTTCTCAGAGAGGTTGACGAGACAGCACTTAGGTTAAGGTACAGAGATATAGACCTTGAATTTGGGATAATAGCATCAGTCACAATGCCTTTCTGTTCTACCTGCACCAGGCTAAGACTATCCGCAGACGGAACCTTTTACACTTGTCTCTTTTCCGATACGGGCATAAATATTAAAGAGTTAATCAGGGGGGGCTTTGATGACCGAGCCATCGCGGAGGTCATTATTGACCTTTGGCAAAGGAGGGAGGACAGGTACTCAGAAATCCGGCTTGAGTCCATCAACCTTCACTCTACCAACAGAGTTGAGATGTTCCGAATTGGTGGTTAAAAATTCAGAAAATCTTGCATTCTGTCATCCCATGTTTTATGATATAAGTCATCTGATATGAATCATGTTGGCTGTTTTCAACGTTTAAGGAGGGATTGATATGGCACAGGGAGCAGTTCATCATGAGGCTCACCATGAGGTAAGTGTCTGGCCTCTCCCGGTTGGAATCGGTACCCTTCTTGTACCCATAGCCATTACGATGTATTTCCACTATGGCTGGCAGATGCCCGCTCTCATCACAGGTGGAATTTCCCTTGTGCTGATCCTAATAGGT
>JALTVH010000219.1 GCA_027049085.1 Aquificaceae bacterium
TAAGGGTTCAGCTATCCTTTACCCTTCAGGGTGTGATTTCCCAGAGACTTCTGCCAAAAGTCGGAGGCGGAAGGGTGCTATCTTATGAGCTACTTATTCCAAACGCAGGTATCAGAAACCTGATCAGAGAAAACAAGCTCCAGCAGATTTACTCTCTTATGCAGAGCGGTCAGCTTGAGAGCGGTATGCAGACCATGAACCAGAGCCTCTTCAGGCTATATAAATCCGGATATATCACAGTTGATGAAGCGATGAGGGCATCGCCCGATATAAAAGAACTAGAAAGGATGCTCGGAACAGCAAGGAGGGCATAGAAATTTAAAAAATGAGGGTGAGGGATGCCAAGGTACAAGGTTAAAGCTTACACAGAACAGGGGGATGTCATAGAAGACGTGATGGAAGCCCCCAGTTTCAACGACTTAATGGAAAAGATAAGACAGAAAGGTTATCACTTCATCAACGCTGAGGAGGTCATAGATCAAGCACCTCAGCAGGCCGAAAAGAAGGAGAAAAAAAAGAGACAGCTTACTATCCTCGGTGGAAGGATCGGCGACTCGGACATAGCACTCTTCTGCAGGCAATTAGGGGCAATGGTAAATGCGGGTGTTGGCATTATTGACGCCCTTGAGATAGTTGCAGAGCAAATGCCCAATAGAAAGCTGGCAGATGCCGTAGCAGAAGTCGCAAAGGACGTCAGTGAAGGTATGTCTCTTTCCGCATCAATGCAGGAAAGAACTAACGTTTTTCCCGAGCTCGTCGTTAACCTCATAGCTGTTGGAGAAGAAACAGGAGAACTTGACAGAGCCCTGATGAGGGCGTCCGAGTACTACGAAAAGATCGCAATGATAAAGAGTAAGATCAAAAGTGCATCCTTTTATCCTGTATTTGTTCTGGTCATCGCAACTGCAATAGTCACAGCTATCCTTTATTTCCTCGTTCCTACCTTTGCAAAAATTTACAAAGGTTTTGGAGGTGAACTACCGATAGCGACCCAGATTCTCATAAACCTCTCCGATGGTCTGAGAAACAACATTCTCACGATAATAGTTTCGATTGTTGTGTTTGTAGTTATTTTCAGGCTTCTTTACAGGAGGAGCTACGCCTTCAAAAAGGGCGTCCATAAAATCATGTTAAAGTTACCAAAGTTCGGAGACCTGATCACTAAAAGCGCTATGGCCAAATTTTCAAGAACAATGGCAACTATGTTTGCAAGCGGTGTTTCCATAGAAAGAGCCCTTGAGATTGCTGGTAAAGTTGCTGGCAACGTGGTAATTCAGGAACAGGTGGAAAGGGTTCAAAAGGAAGTAACTGAAGGACAGACAATGTGGAGTTCCATGGAGAAAACCAGTATCTTCCCCAAACTAATAGTTGCAATGGTTAAAGTTGGTGAGGAAACTGGTCGTCTTGACGAGATGCTGGACACTATCGCAAGGTTTTATGAAGATGAGGTTGACAGAACGGTTGAAGGGCTAATCTCCCTGATTGAACCCATGCTTATTGTGGTGCTCGGGGGCATAATAGGTGGGATAATGATCGGCCTCTACATGCCAATATTCAAGATGGGTGAGCTCATCAAATAATCCTTTTAAAAACAAGGTCAATAAGTTGAGCGAGTTCAGGTGTTATTGATCCGATGGATTCTTCCAGATCCCTTAGGATGTCCTCCTTTAACCTTTTCGCATGGTCAAAAGCATCTTTTTCCCCAAGTGATTTGAAGAACCCGTCCCTGTCCAGAATATCGTCGGTAACCTGAAAGAGAAGACCGAGCTTCTCTCCCGAGCTTCCGATCCGCTCAAGCTTCATTCCCTCAACACCTGAAATAATTCCACCACAAAGAAACACCCCTTTGAAAAGAGCAGCAGTCTTCATCCTGTTTATCTCCTCAAGCTCTGCTCCCTCTGTAATATCAAGGACCTGTCCACCTACCATACCACCGCTCCCCGAACAAAACGCTATTGTTCTTATGATATTGAGTATCTGACTGTCGTTCAAAGACCTGAAGTTTTCCTTACGGCTCAGGACTTCAAAGGCGTAGGTAAGGAGTGCATCTCCCGCAAGTATAGCAACCGCTTCTCCAAACTTTCTGTGACAGCTTGGCATACCCCTTCTGAAGTCGTCGTTATCCATGGCAGGGAGGTCATCATGAATAAGGGAGTAATTGTGTATCATCTCAACCGCACAGCCCACAGTTATAGCATCTTCCAGGTTCCCTCCGAGGGCATCGGTAATGGCGCACAGGAAAAGAGGTCTTATACGCTTTCCTTCCTGAAATAGGTAATAGGACATAGCCTCCACAAGGAGCCTTGGCCCTGAAGGCTTAAAGAGTTCCCTCAGCCTCGATTCTATACTCTCTTTCCAATAGCTGAGCCTGTCCATTCTTAATAGCTCTAAAATTATAGGGGATAAGGGAGAAGCTGTATTGAAAATAGGAATCTTTGATTCAGGGATAGGCGGTCTGACCGTTCTTAAAGCTATCAGGGAAAGGTATCCCCTAACTGACATTATATATCTGGGCGATACGGCAAGAGTACCTTACGGCACACGCTCCAGGGAAACGGTTATCAGGTACAGCCTTGAGTGTG
>JALTVH010000220.1 GCA_027049085.1 Aquificaceae bacterium
CATAATATCCTTAACAGCCATGCTCTTCCTCCTACTGCCTTTCGCCTTCCTTAAGAATATATTAATTTCCCTATACAGGTATGACAGCAGTCAGCAGGGTAATTTTAAAGACCCGACCCCACCCACCCTTAAAGGTTAAAAGGCTATAAAACAATTTAAGTTACAAAACTTTTAAGGGGGAGGTGCTGAACCATTATACAAGGGGTCATACTCATAAACAATGGTTGCACCGTAAAACTTTAGGTTATTTCCGGAATCCCTGCTCATTCTCACTAATAAGAATAGAGAATCGCCCCTGTCAATATATACATTATTTATGGATGATGCCATTATTATACTACCTGGAAGGAGATCACTGTCTGTGCTTAATTCCTTTATTATTGTTGGTGCCGTATTTAGATAATCGATTCTTTGTAGCTGAACTAGTATTTCTCTCCCGGTTCCAGCATCGTCATCCTGCACCTTTACCATTATGTATTTGAGGGTTACACCTTCAGGTATTGGAATATTGCAATATGCATCAACCAAGGATGGACCTGATGCGGTATCTGGGGACATATATGTTTCTATATAAAATTTATTAGTAGATCCATATGGGACACACGAAGAAGCATGAACTGTAATTGAGCGGTATTTTGGATTAGCAGTTACAAACTCACCACATTGAAGAACACCATTATTATCAAATCCAGTAACCGCTTCACCACTAACACAACTATTGTTTTTGATATTTCCGCTGAAGTTCTCAAGACTCTCTATCCTGTTGTTGTTGTCATTCACAGCATCACGAACAGCATTGAAGTTGGCGTTTACCTCGCTTGCCTTTGCCTTGGTGTTTGGCTGAAAGGTGTGGGGAAGGTTAACTTCGCCTGCTAAGGCAGAAACTGCCACAAGCATGCTAACAAAAAGTCCGAAGATGGTGCTAATATTCCTCATCTCCTCATACCTCCCTTTGAGTTTTTTACTCTGCCCAGGTTCCCTTGTCCCACTCCATCTGGTCCCATTTGTCGGAGTAGGCAGGATCCTGTGGCTGGTTCCCACCACCGCCACCACCAGAGGAACAGGCGGTCGTGAGGAAAAAGGCGCTGAGCAGTAATGACAGGCTCAGGATACTTCGCCACTTCATGACAGCTACCTCCCAAGAGTTTTTCAGGAATCAGATCTGATCGGGAAAGTCAGGCGGTCTGCCTCTCCCTCCCAGTTCCGATCCCTGGTTATTATATTAACCACTCCCCAATCAAACTCTGGGTAATTTTCACATTTAAACTTGACGGTGGTTTCATTGTACCTCACGCCCGAAATAATGAAATGGCTGGAATATTATGAGAGTCAAAATAAGCCCGCGGGTAGCGGCCGAGCATGAAATTTGTGAGTTAGGGGGGAGAACCTGAATACTTTGGATCATATTCATAAATGACCACTACACGGTACAGTGATAAGGTGGTCAAAGCCGTATCCTTAGAAAAATACGCTTTTAAAACATAAGAAGCTCCCCTTTCCACTGGTTCAGGATCAGAACTGAAGTCAAGGATTAAAGACTGCCCAGCAGAAGTGGTACTCGGTAGTGTAGTATGAGGAACTGAACTATCATTACCTGGAATAGGGAGGTGCTCTAACGAAATAGTGACACTCCCACTGGTGTTACCGTCGTATACTTTGGCAATTATTTTAAGGATTTTTGAGCCTTCAGGTAGTGTCATTGAACAATAAAGACTATTACTGTCCTGTTGGGAATTCACATCAATCAAACTCACATATCCCCCATTTGAGGAAATTTTAGGAAGTGAGAGTTGTGGATCATTGACAGTAGCAAAACAAGGCGCTGAATAAGTGACAGAAAGGATTTTTGTACCCTTATTCATATCTTCGCACTGGAGTGTTCCGTCAGAAGAAAAGCCTATTACTGAATTGCCTGATGAACATGAGCTTCCTGCGACATTTTCTTTAAAGACTTCAAGACTTTCAATCCTGTTATTGTTATCGTTAACAGCGCTTTTTATACTGTTGAAATTCTGATTTACCTCACTTGACTTAGCTCTTGTATTTGGCTGAAATTGAATAAGGTTACTGATCTCTCCTCCGAATCCAACGATTGACAAAAAAACTGCTATCAGGAAGCTTAAAAATATTCTCCCTGTCTTCATCTTCTCATACCTCCCTTTAAATTTCTACTCTGCCCATGTACCTTTGTCCCACTCCATCTGATCCCAGTTATCCGAAGCACCCGGATCAGGCTGTGTGCCGCCCCCACCCCCCGATGAACAGGCAGTGATCATGAGAATGGCTCCAATGATGAAAATAAGGAAAGGTGAACTTCTGCACTTCATGTCTCCTACCTCCTGTTTTTTTGAATCAGAGACTGATTAGGAAAGACAGGTGGTGATTGCTTCCCCTCCCAGAATCCGATCCTTAAGCAATCCTAACACAAAGAAATAATTTGTCATGGTAATTTTCACATTTCGGTGGTGGTGTGCCGATAGGTTTATTATATTGAGGGAGGAGTTTGCATGAACCTTGCGCCAGAAATACTGAATTATCTCGGTGTGAGAAAAGAGTTCACAGAGGTGATCC
>JALTVH010000221.1 GCA_027049085.1 Aquificaceae bacterium
TGCGAGGGAGGTCGCAAAAGCTTACCTCGGTCAGCAGGCAGGCGACAATGGCTGAGCTTTTAATAGAGATAGGAACGGAAGAGCTACCGCCTTCCGCCATAAGTGCGGCCGAAGAGTATCTCAAAGAGAGGTTTTCCAAGATCCTCAAGGTGCCCGTAAAGGTTTACTCAACGCCCCGCAGGATAGCCCTCTATGCCGAGGACTTTGAGGACAGGAAAGGGGGAGAGGAGGAAATCGTTTACGGTCCCCCATGGAAATCCGCCTTTGACGAGGAGGGCAATCCCACAAAGGCACTGCTGGGCTTTCTGAAGAGGTACGGCCTGAGCCCCAAGGATGTTGAGAAGGCAAAGAAAGGAAAAGGTGAGTATGTTGCTGTCAGGATCTCAAAAGGCGATAAATCCATACTTGATGATCTCCGTGAGAACTTTGAAAGCATCCTCCTCTCAATTCCATTCCCGAAAAAGATGAGGTGGACCTCCTCTAAGAAGATTCAGTTTTCAAGACCCGTCAGATGGATCCTTGCCCTTCATGGGAACGACACCATAGACCTCGCCTTCGGCGAGGTGAGGTCCTCAAACTTCACTTACGGCCACAGGTTTCTGTCTAAGGGCAAGATTTACATCACAGGTGCGTATCAGTACTTCAGATCATTGGAAGAGGCCGATGTGATCGTTGACCGCGACAAGAGGAAGGAGATGATCCTGAAGGGTCTCAGGAAGACCGCCGAAAGCATAGGTGCAGAGCCTGTCCTGATAGAGAATCTTCTGGAAGAGGTAACTGACCTCGTTGAGTATCCCTTTATGGTTCTGGGCAGTTTTGAGGATCGCTTTCTTCAGCTGCCCGACAGAGTCATAATCACCGTTCTTGCCCACCACCAGCGCTTCTTCTGTCTGGAAAGGGATGGAAAGATCCTCAGCTTCTTTATTGGAATCAGCAACAACCGACCCCATGGTAATGAGATAAGAAAAGGCTATGAGAGGGTTATAAGGGCGCGCCTGGAAGATGCCCTTTTCTTTTACAGAGAAGACCTCAGGAAACCCCTTGAAGAACTTTTCCCTGCCCTTTCTGGCATCTTGATCCACCCTCGGATCGGCACCGTTCTTGACAAGGTCAGGCGTATGGAAGAGATAGCCCTATACATCCTCTCAGAGTTTGGGCTTGATGGGATCCAAGACAAAGTCTTGCGGGCGGTCAGGCTATCCAAGGCTGACCTTCTAACCGAGATGGTCAGGGAGTTTGATGAGCTTCAGGGTTACATGGGAATGGTTTATGCGCTGAAGAATGGCGAGGATGAAGAAGTTGCCAGGGCTTTGTATGAGCAGTACCTTCCTGATCCTTCCGGGAGTGAGATACCCACTACCCCTGTAGGTTCGATCCTGTCCCTTTCTGATAAGATTCACGATCTCATTTACTTCTTTGCCGTTGGAGAGGTCCCCACGGGCGGCTCTGATCCTTATGGTTTAAGAAGATCAGCCTTCGGAGCCCTCAGGGTCCTTGATAAATATAACTGGAATTTAGATATTAAAGATCTCATGCAGATGCTTGAAGTAAGGGAGGGCGCTGAAGCCCTTGAAGACTTTCTGGCACAGAGACTTGAGAGCTACCTTGAGGAGGAAGGATACGATGTTGTAAGGGCTGTCCTGCTGGTAACCTCTGCTCTTAAGCCTTATGAGGTCATTGAAAAGGTCAGGAAGGTCGCAAAGCTCAAGAGAAGTGAGGATTTCGGCGATGTCTATGAGGTTTACAGAAGAGTTGTTAAAATATTACCAAAAGGGTGGGAGAGCGAGCAGGTGGATGAAACCCTCTTAAAGGAGCGGTCGGAAAAAGTCCTCTGGGAAAAGATCCTTGATTTTGAAAAATCACACCCCGACGACCCTTCCAGCCTCCTTGAGCTTAAGGATCCTATTAACAGGCTCTTTGATGAAGTCCTCATAATGGATAAGGACGAGAAGGTAAAAAGTAACAGGCTCTCTCTTCTGTACAGGGTTAAAAAAATATTCAATAGATTTGCAGACTTCGGTCTTCTTGTGCCTCAGGAGGTGAAGTGATGGCGGACGGACCGCTCGTTATGTGGCTTGATGAGCTGACGATAGACGACATCTCCATCGCAGGCGGAAAGAACGCTTCTCTCGGTGAGATGATCAAAAATCTCAGTCCCCTTGGAATAAACATCCCTTACGGATTTGTTGTTACCTCACAGGCATACTACCGCTTTATTGAGTACAACGGTCTTGACTCCGCCATCAGAACAGCCCTTGAGGGCCTTGATGTAAAGAACGTTTCAGACCTCTCAAAGAGAGGCTATCAGGTAAGAGAGCTGATCAAGGGCGGGGAGTTCCCACCAGACCTTGAGGATCTCATCAAGGAGTACTATCACAACCTTTCTGAAAAGTACTCAACCCATGCGGTTGACGTTGCTGTCAGATCCTCTGCAACCGCCGAGGACCTACCCGATGCCTCCTTTGCGGGCCAGCAGGAAACCTATCTGAACGTTGTGGGTGCCGAGAACGTCCTGACCGCAATAAAGAACTGCTTTGCGTCCCT
>JALTVH010000222.1 GCA_027049085.1 Aquificaceae bacterium
GACAACGTAGAGATAGAAGTGGAGCTAATAGCGCCCGTAGCCATGGAAGAGGGTCTCAGGTTTGCCATAAGGGAAGGTGGAAGGACAGTAGGTGCAGGTGTTGTCACAAAGATCATTGAGTGAGGAGAACGCTGAGAGATGGATCAGGACAGGATACGGATACGCTTGAGAGCTTATGACCACAAGCTCCTTGACGAGTCCGTCAAAAAGATCATTGAAACTGTCAAAAGGACAGGCGGTGTGGTAAAGGGACCCATCCCCCTTCCCACAAAGATAAGGAAGTGGTGTGTTCTGAGGTCCCCTCACAAGTTTGAACAGTCAAGGGAGCACTTTGAGGTAAGGGAACACGCAAGGATCCTTGACATTACAAGGGTCACTCCCCAGACCATAGAGGCACTAATGGAGATCAACCTCCCCGCTGGGGTTGATGTTGAGGTGAAGATGAGAGGTTAAAGGTATGCCTATAGGTGTGATAGGGATCAAAAGAGGAATGACGAGGGTCTTCGCAAAGGACGGAACAGCGGTTCCCGTAACCGTCATAGAGGTTCCTCCAAACTATGTGGTTCAGGTAAAAACGCCTGAAAAGGATGGATATTCTGCAGTTCAGGTTGGTGCCTTCCCCGCAAAGGAGAAGCACCTTACAAAGCCCCAGCTCGGCCACTTTGAAAAGAAGGGCATCAAGCCCCTGAGGGTCCTTAAAGAATTCAGAGTGGAGGACACCTCAGCCTATGAGCCAGGAAAAGAGCTTTCCATAGGAGATATCTTCAAGCCGGGTGACCTCGTTGACGTCGTGGGAATCTCAAAGGGAAGGGGCTTCTCTGGAACGATGAAAAGATGGGACTTTGGCGGATTCCCGAGGTCTCACGGGCACAGGTACCACAGAGCTGTTGGTGCCATCGGAAACAGGACCGACCCCGGCAGAGTATGGAAGGGTAAAAAGATGCCTGGTCACTGGGGTGCGGAAAGGATAAGGGTTCAGGCTCTCGTGGTTGTGGATGTGATCCCTGAGGAGAATCTTCTTCTTGTAAAGGGATCTGTTCCCGGTCCTAATAAAGGCAAGGTCGTTATTGAGCTTTCGCCCATAGGAAGCAGAAAAAAGCAACAGCTCAAGAAGGAGAGGGTAAAGAAGCTCATTGAGTCCATAGCTGTCGGAGAGCAGGCATGAAGGTAGGACAGGTTGATGTCAAAGACGAGGTTTTCGGTGTTCAGGTAAAGCCTCACATCCTCTGGGAAGTTGTTAGATGGCAGCTTGCCAGAAGGAGGCAGGGAACCCACTCTACCAAAACAAGGGGTGAGGTTGCCTACAGCGGAAGGAAGATCCTGCCCCAGAAGGGGACAGGGCACGCCCGCCACGGTGACAGGGGTGCCAATATCCTTGTGGGAGGCGGTGTTGCCCACGGACCAAAACCAAGGGATCACTCCTTTGACGTTCCCAAAAAGGTGAGGAAGCTTGCCCTCAGGATGGCACTTTCTGCAAGGGCAAGGGAAAAGGCGATAACCTTCGTTGAGGATTTAAAGATCGGTGAGGTTCCAAAGACCAAAAAGGCGGTTGAATTTCTCAGGAAAAAGAAGCTTGAGGACCGCAAGGTCCTTATAGTTCTGAAGGAAAAGGATGAAGTCATATATAAGTCCTTCAGAAATCTCCCAAAGGTCAGGGTTCTTCCAGCAGAAGGTCTCAATGTTTATGACATCCTCTGGAGCGACCATGTGATCATACAGAAGTCTGCCCTTGATGAGATCTACAGGAGGACTCTTGGATGAGCCAGAGAAGGCCCTATGATATAATCCTCCGTCCTGTGATTACGGAAAAGTCAAACAGGCTTATGGAAGACTACGGTAAGTATACCTTTGAGGTTGCCCTTGACGCCTCAAAGGGTGAGATAAAGAACGCCATACAGGAGCTTTTTGGGGTGAAGGTAAAGAAGGTCAACACGATGATAGTCAAACCAAAAAAGAAGAGGATACTCGGAAGGTTCAGGCAGTACGGTACTACAAGAAAGTGGAAGAAGGCGGTTGTTACCCTTGAGCCCGGTGAGTCAATAGACCTTCTTAATTTTGCGAGCTGAGGTGAATGAAAGATGGGTGTGAGAAAACTAAAGCCCGCCACAAACGGAACACGCCACGCGGTGGTCTATGACTTTGCTGAGATCACCAAGAAGGAACCTGAAAAGTCCCTCCTGGTGCACTGGCACAGGGCTAAGGGGAGGTCCCGTCAGCAAGGAAAGATCACTGCCCGTCACAGGGGCGGGGGCCACAAAAAGAGATACAGGCTTATAGACTTTAAAAGGGACAAGAGCCTTGTTCCTGCAAAGGTCGCTGCAATTGAGTATGATCCCTTCAGGAGTGCCCGGATAGCCCTTCTCCATTACGCGGACGGTGAAAAGAGGTACATCCTCTGGCCCGAGGGACTCAGCGTTGGCGATACCGTAATGTCAATAAGTTATGAGGATGCAAATGCAGGTAAAGAGCTTCCAGAGATCAAGCCAGGAAACGCCATGCCTC
>JALTVH010000223.1 GCA_027049085.1 Aquificaceae bacterium
CATTAAGGTCATTTAATATGTATAAATTTCCTTATATTAGGATGTTTTTATAATCTCTGTAAGTTAAAAACTACCGCCGAAGGCGGTCCTTTTAGAAGAAATCTTAAAAATTCTTTATAAAAGAAAAAGAGCGATTAATGACTTTAAAATTGTTTCCATGGAAGACCTGATCAAGAGGGCACAGGTCCTTCAGGAGGCGCTCCCCTATATAAGGGAGTTTCACGGGCACCTTTTTGTGATAAAGCTCGGTGGGAGTGCAATGACCGAGGAAAGGCTGAGGGAAGCCTTTGCCCGCGACGTGGTTCTGCTCAAGTATGTTGGCATCAATCCTGTTGTTGTTCACGGGGGAGGACCCCAGATAAATGAGATCCTTGAGAGGCTCGGTCTCAGGTGGGAGTTTGTGGGGGGCGTGAGGAAGACCACAGAGGAGACTATGCAGGTCGTTGAGATGGTTCTGTCGGGGGACATCAACAAAGACATAGTTGCGCTGATAAACAGGCACAGCGGTGAGAATATTTATGCTGTTGGGATCTCGGGGAGGGACGGTCGGCTCCTCAGGGCACGAAAGCTTGAAAAGGAAAGGTACTTTTCTGAGATGGGAATGGATGTTCCTCAGGAGGACATAGGGCTTGTGGGCGAGGTAGTTGAGGTCAACTGCGACCTGATCCTTTCCCTGATTGAGAGGAACTTCATACCGGTAATAGCGCCCGTTGGTGTTAGTGAGGACGGGAGTGCCTTTAACATAAACGCTGACTTTGCAGCCTGTGAGATAGCCCTGAGCCTCGGGGCAAAGAAGCTCATTTATCTGACGGACACGGAGGGCGTCCTTGACGGACAGGGAAAGCTTATATCAACGCTCGTTAAGGAAGAGGCTCTCAGTTTAATAAAGGATGGTGTGATAAGCGGGGGTATGATCCCCAAGGTCAGGTCCGCTATAAAAGCTCTTGAAGGCGGTGTTGAAAAGGTCCACATAATTGACGGGAGGGTTCAGCACTCGGTCCTCCTTGAGGTATTTACGGAAGAGGGAATAGGAACACAGATAATCAGCTAAATTGCCCTCAGCAGACCTGACAGCCGCCGAGGGTGAGCTGTCTGATAAGGACGGTTGGCTGGGCATCGGTTACAGGAACGCCCTGACCGTCTTTTCCGCAGGTCCCTATTGCCCAGCCGATGTCACTTCCCACCGCCTCTATCTCCTGAAGGGCTTTTGGTCCGTTTCCGATCAGCGTCGCCCCCCTTATGGGCTCCGTTACCTCACCGTTCTCTATTAGGTAGCCCTCCATCACCTCAAAGACGAAGTCCCCCGTAACGGTGTTGACCTCACCTCCTCCCATCTTAGCCACGTAAACGCCCTTCCTCACACAGCCTATGATGTCCTCTGGCTCGTCCTGACCGCTCTCTATGAAGGTGTTGGTCATTCTTACGATCGGAACGTGGGCGTAGCTCTGGCGCCTGCCGTTTCCCGTTGACTCTTTCCCTTCCTTCATTGCTCTGAGCCTGTCGTACATGTAGCCCACAAGGTAGCCTCTGTCTATCAGAACCTTTCTCTGGGCAGGCACTCCCTCATCGTCAACTGTGAAGGAACCGTTGTGGTCCTCCAAGGTTGCATCGTCCACCACTGTTACAAGCTCACTTGCCACCTTCTGACCGAGTTTTCCTGCATAAACGGAGAGTCCCTTCTGAACAAGGTCCGCCTCAAGGCCATGACCAACCGCCTCGTGGATCATCGTCCCCCCTGCAGAGGAGGACATGACCACTGTAAAGGTTCCCGCAGGTGCAGGCTTTGCCTTTAAAAGCAGGAGTGCCCTTCTGGCTGCCTTTTCTGCAACAACTTCAGGAGGTGTCCTGTCAAAGATCTCAAGGCCCCCCATCCCGCCGAGGGACTCGTATCCCCGCTGTAGAACCTCACCGTCCCCAGCAACAACTTCCACAAAAAACACAACCCTCTTCTGGAGGTCTTCCGCCATCTCACCAAGGGAGTTAACCACAAGAATTTCTCTGGTCTTATCCATAAGGGCAGATAGCACCTGCCTCACGTTATCCCCAAAGCTCCTTGCCCTATCGTCTGCCCTCTTCAGAATCCCGATCCTGTAAGAGAGGTCAGTCTCATCGGGATCTATTCTCGCAGGCGTCCATCCCCTGATGTACCTCTTACCAATGGCTATAGGACCGTAGCCCTCTCCCCTTGCCAGCGTCTTTGCAATCTCAAGAAGGTTCTCATAGGTCGGCTCTGTGGTGTACCCGTAAAAGGTCTTTCCGCCCCTGATCAGCCTTATCCCAACACCCAGGTCAAAGCCATGAACCGCTCTGCTTACCTTCCTGTCCTCATACTCAATTCTCGTAATCCTAGAGCGCTCGTAGAATATCTCCCCGAACTCTCCACCCTGGGAGAGCAGGTTAGAGAGTATCGCTCCCGCCCTTTCTTTAATAAGTTCTTTTATCTCAAGCTCGCTTCCTTCCATCAATCACCTCAGATAAAATTCTACAATCAACCGCT
>JALTVH010000224.1:0-2155 GCA_027049085.1 Aquificaceae bacterium
TTGTTAGGGAATACGGTTTGGACAACAACTGCTTAACATCTGATGACATCCTGAACTACATAAATTCCAAAAACCTTCCGACGGATAATCCCAATACTCTGCCATATTTCAGGGAAATACTTGGCGCTCACTTCAGCGGAAACTATGTAGCGGGGTTCCTGCTTTACGATGATCAGGGACAGCAAATACTGTACTGTGACACCTCAGCAAATTGCCAAACAAATGTTGCTTCAGTATCCTCGTTCTACAAGAATGTTGGATACTCTTTCATAACACAGAAATCCTACTTTATAGCAGACGGGAACCTCTATGAGTTTGATGGTTTCTCAGCCCAGTCTATCCTCAACCCTGTTGATACATGTAGCCTTATTGAAAAACAAATATTCTGCTCATACACAGATCCTGCAACCGCTCAGACCACCGTGATCCTTTACGACCTTACCACAGCATCCGCCTCAAACCTCGCTACTTTTTCTGCCTACGGAATGGTTGAGAAGATTCTTCCTACCGAAAAATATCTGGTTCTGAGATACCTTGATCAGCAAAACAACTTAGGATACCTTGCTGTGAGTCTGTCCAGTGGTGGCGTAACAACTGTGAACTTCCCGGCCGGAAGAAATCCCCTTTTAGATACAAGCATAGGTAAAACTATTCTTGGTTTTGACCTCAGACAAACGACCTATAAAGAATTCTGCTATATGAAAGAGGATTCTATCTCAGTGGGGACCTGCATTGAAAACTCATATATCCCTGCCAACTCACTTTTTCCCCACAGTGGTTTCATTCAGGACCCCAACGTATACAACATCTACTTTAAGGGCCTTGACAAAATTTACATAGTACTGAACTGCACAAGATCCGGAACAGATTGCACCGGCGGGGAACTCCATGAGTTCAATTCAGACCTGATAGGTAGCAGGCCTGTTTTTACCATTCCGAGCGGTGAACAGGCAACGGATATCTTTAGAATAGGACCGGTGCTTTTAATTTTTACGGAAGAACCCGGAACATCTCCCGCTGTCAGGAGGGTTTACTACGCTAACACATTAAATGGAACTTCAAAAACCCTTGAGGGTACAGGTGGAGAGTTTTATCCAATAACAACCTATCCCTGACTTTCACTCCATAAAGACCTGGCCCTCTATGGGCTGAACGGTTACGCCCTTTTCTTCTATGAATTTGATAGCCTTTTCAATTTCGTCGGAGTCGCCGTCTATCTCCACTGTGAGGATCCCTGTGTCCTGTGTAACCTTGGCTGTTCTGATATTGAGGACCACGTCAAAGTTTTTGCATACCATGCAGAGGATTGGCTCCCTGATCATCTCTTCCGGGTAAATGAGCTGAAGGCGAACCATATTCATAGCTTGTAAGATTATAAATCAGGAGCCAGCCCCAGACTCCTTAGTATTACCCTCTTCATCTCATCTATCAACCCCTCTTCCGACACCTCTGTAAGACCCATTTCTTTTATCTCAAAGAGCCTGCTGATCGTCCCTGTAACTATGCTGAGGGCAACTTCTGGAATTACGTTAATCTCGCCCCTGCTGTATGCCTCCTTGAGCATATGGAGGATCTTTATTCCCGGAAGATAACGTCCCTCTTCCTCTTCCTCGTCCTCCTCCCTCAGCAGATGAAACACCGCCATGTAGCGAAAGGAATCAGGGTTATTGAAGGCATAGCAGGCAAGGGATTCAACGAGTGCCTCCACTCTTTCCTTTATTCCTTCCTTAGAGAGCACCTCCTCCGTAAGGAGGAGGTCTATTTCGCCCGCTATCTTTTCGGTGATGTGTTCCATTAGCTCCTCTTTACTCTCAAAGTGCCTGTAAATTGCGCCCTCTGTAACGCCAACCTCTTGGGCTATATCCTTTATAGTTGTTCCTCTAAATCCCTTCCTTGAAAAGAGCCTCAGGGCAGACTGAACTATGCGATCCCTTGTATGAAGTATCTCAATGTTCTCGCCTTTCCCATTCATAGTAATCCTCCGTAAAGAACCTAACGCGTCTCTTGACAAATTCCCTCCCCGAGAAGATGACCCTGTAATCAAGAGGTTCAAGCTCTCTGGCAAGCCCGTCCGTGAAGGATATCAACTCCTCTTCCGACCTTCCGTGAATCATAGAAAAGAGGTTGTATTTCCACTCAAAGTTGCCTGTGAAGG
>JALTVH010000224.1:2165-2487 GCA_027049085.1 Aquificaceae bacterium
CGTTGGATCTGAACCCCACCTTCCGGTGATTGAGAACCGCGGAAAACCTTCTCATTGCACCCCCAACCTTTAAATCGGTCAGAATACTTAGTATCTTCTCCTCACTCATTCCGTCCTGCTGTGAAAGCTCTGCAAAGGGTTTCCTGCAAAGGGGGAGAGAGTGCTGAGTGAGGAGGACCGCCTTCCTTACCTCATCGCTGAGATTCAGCCTTTCCGTTTTTTTCTGAACAAAAGGATCATCTTTCTCAGAGGGGGAGCTGAAGTCAAGCCTGACTCTGAGCTTGAAGGTCCTGAGCTTTCTGAAGATCCCCCACCTGAGGGC
>JALTVH010000225.1 GCA_027049085.1 Aquificaceae bacterium
GTAAAAGGGCATTGTGTAGGATTTGCCCATTGTGATGACCTGGGAGTGGAAGACCATTATGACGTCGGGGTAAACGACCTCGCCCCTGTCGTATATAGGCTCAATGCCAATTCTTACATAACTCTCTGCTGGTGCCATCCTCTTCTCAGCACCGAAGAAAGGATTGGAGACCGCATGGTATCCTGCGTAGTCTGCAGCGGTTGCCATGATGTGGGCTGCGGTAACCGCACCCTGACCTCCTATAGCGGGCATCCTAACGTTTATCCTTCTCCTCTTTGTCATATCAGTCCCTCCTCTTTCCTGCGCTGAATCACTTCCTTTGCTTCATCAGTCATGTATTCAAAGAACTTGAACCTCTCCTTGTCCGTTCGCCTCATCTCCTCAAGGCCGTCGTCTGAGTTGAGGCCTATCTCAAGTATGCAGGGTGTGTAAAGATGGACGTAAGTTGGTCCCACTTCCCTTGCCACGTATATCGCCTGCTTGATGACCTTCTCAACCTTCTTGGGTGAGGAAACGGTGAGCCTTGCAACGTAATGGCACCCCGAGTCAATGGCGAGCTGCCACATGGGAACCTTATCCCACTGCTTGCCTTTGGGCGCCATCTTGAAGACGTGTCCCTTCACCGTCAGACCGCTCTCCTGCCCGCCTGTGTTGGCGTAAACCTCGTTGTCAAAGCAGATCGTGGTTATCTTTTCCTGCCTGAAGAAAGATTGCAGGGTGCAGTCAAGGCCTATGTCAACTGTTGCACCGTCACCTGCAAGAACTATGACGTCCTTGACCTTGTCGGGGAACCTCCACTCAAGGGTCCTCTTGATGCCGGATGCTATGGCGTTCTGGTTTCCGAAGAGGGAGTGGACCGTGTGGAGAGCTATGTGGGGGAAGACAAGGGATGTGCATCCCGTTGAGTTGACGATGATCGTTTCCTCGGGGTTGGGGAGTGAAGCGAGGATGTATCTGAAGGCTGCGGATTCTGGACAGCCAGCACAGAGGGAGTGTTCCTCAAGGAGCTCCTTTGCGTAGGGCAGGTCCATCACTCCCCTCTTGGGATTGCCCCAGGTTGCCTTCTCCTCAAGGTCAATGATTTCCTGGGGCATGAACTCTTTGAGGTCCTCGTTTATCTTAAAGATGTTAAATGACATGCTTCACCTCCTTTCCGAGGAACTGGAGAACTTCTTTAACTATGAACTCGGGAGGCATCGTCATTCCTCCCGCAACCCTTGGAGAGCCAATTACAGGTATATCAACGTTTCCATAGAGCGCTCTTCTGACTTCCCTCTCAAGCCATCCGATAACGTTGAACTCAGGTACAAAGATGTATTTGGCTCCCTGAACTGCCTGGAGGAGTTCCTGATAGGGGAAGGGTCTGATCGTTTTGAGTCTGATGACCCTTGCCTTGATCCCCTCGTCGTGGATCATGATCTGGGTTGCTTCCTTAGCCTGAGCTGCAGCTGTTCCTGAAGCAACGAAGACAACCTCGCCTTCCGGATCTCCAAACTCTTCTATAAGTCCTCTTAGGTAGTGCTTGGCGTAGGGTCTTGACCTTTCAATCGCCGCTCTGACCTCATACTGCCAGCTTGTGTGGGCTGCATAAGATATGTAGTTGGACTTCATCACGTAGGGGTCTCTGAGGAACCTTCCGGGGGACATTTCCATATCAATGGGGACCATCGGTGATTTGTAGGGATTGTATGGTGGGAGTGCAATGTCATCGGGCGGGAGGTTCACCGCTTCCCTTGTGTGTGATATGAAGAAGCCGTCTATTGCAGTTATCAGTGGAACGTGGACGTCGGGCTGTTCGGCAACAACGAATCCTGCAATGATCATGTCAAAGAGTTCCTGAGCGTTTTCAGCGTGCCAGATCATGCATCCTGTATCAAGGAGAAAGGAGATCTCAAGGTTGTCGGGCTGGATTGAGAGGGGTGTATTTACTCCCCTGGCCATTAGAACGAGCTGAATGGGCAGCCTTGACCCTGCCCACATGGGGAAGTTTTCCATTGCCCTGAGGGTTCCGGGTCCTGACGTGGTGGTAACCGTTCTGGCACCTGCCATTGAACAGCCCGCGACTTCTGACATAACGCCGAATTCCGACTCACCTCTGAAGTAAACGCCCACATAACCCTCAACCCAGAGCTCGCCTATCATGTGAGCAGCTTCCGACTGAGGAGTAATTGGGTAAGAAACCGAGGCGTCAACCGATGAACGCTTTACCGCTTCCTTTACGACTTCCGATCCCGTCATGAACTGCTTTTCTCTTGGCGCTTCGAAGAGCAGATATTCCGGCGAGACAACCCTCTGCCCCGCTCTATTGTATTGAACCTGCTGAGTTTTCTGCATGACTAACCTCCTTTACCTGCCAAGCTCCCTTTTAACTTCCTCAATTACTCTAATAAATTTTTCTAACTCTTCGGTGTGCTGGTCTCTGAGGGTGATCATCGCGTCCTCATGACCAGCGTTACCACAAAGAGCAATGGTGAAACAATCTG
>JALTVH010000226.1 GCA_027049085.1 Aquificaceae bacterium
GGATCCTGAAGCCCTCAAGGGCTTCCTCGTCCGTTGCGGTAATGTACTTTGCCCTTCCCGTTTCTTTCAGCCATGCATGCTCCGGACCAACGCCGGGATAGTCAAGGCCGGCGGAAATTGAGTGGGTTGTAAGGATCTGACCTTCCTCTGTCTGCAAGAAGTAGCTTTTCATACCGTGGAGGATGCCCACCTCACCCGCCGTTAAGGATGCTGAGTGTCTTCCTGTATCAATCCCGAGACCTCCCGCCTCAACCCCTATTAACTGAACCTCTTTATCGCCGATAAAAGGATAAAAGATACCAATCGCATTGGAACCTCCCCCAACACAGGCAACTACAGCGTCGGGAAGCCTCCCTTCCATCTCAAAAACCTGACTTTTTGTCTCTTCGCCTATAACCTTCTGGAAATCCCGCACGATCATGGGGAAGGGATGAGGTCCCACCACAGATCCCAGAACGTAGTGAGTGTTCATCACATTTGTCACCCAGTCCCTGAGGGCTTCATTGATCGCATCCTTGAGAGTTCTGCTCCCGCTCTTTACGATCTCAACCTTTGCCCCTAAAAGTCTCATCCTGAAAAGGTTGGGCGCCTGCCTTCTGGCATCCTCCTCTCCCATGTAAACCACGCATTCAAGTCCCATCAGGGCACAGGCAGTTGCAGTTGCAACGCCATGCTGTCCAGCACCGGTTTCCGCAATGACCCTGTTTTTACCCATGTACTTAGTGAGAAGACACTGCCCCAGAGTGTTGTTTATCTTGTGGGCACCCGTGTGGAGGAGGTCTTCCCGCTTGAGGTAAATTTTTGCCCCTCCCGCATAATCGGTGAGATTCCTTGCAAAGTATAGGGGCGTTGGTCTTCCCGCATAGTTTCTCAGCAGGCTGTCAAGTTCCTTATTAAAGCGCGGATCATCCTTTAAACTGAGGTATCTTCTCTCAAGCTCCTCAAGGGCAGACATCAGCGTTTCTGGGACGAACCTACCGCCAAAGTCTTCAAAGTATCCCCTGTTGTCGGGAAGAGCCATGACTTCATTATATCCGCCGACTACCGATTATATTAAGGAATAGGCTATGCTGCGGGGCGGTCAGAATCTGTTCCTTGAGCTTATCAACGATATCCTCTACATGGTCAGCCTGAGAGAGGGAGGTGACCCCACAACCGCACGCCTTGATTACATAAACTCCAAGGTTGAAGATGTAACCGGCTACTCGCCGAAGGAGTTCATTGAGAATCCCCACCTCTGGATCAACATGGTCCATCCCGAGGACAGGGGGCATGTTGTTGCAATAGCCCACGAGCTGATAAAAGAAAAGGAAGCAAAAGCAAGGATTTACAGGATCAAGACGAAAGAGGGAAACTTCATCTGGGTTGAGGACAGGCTGATCCCTGTAATTGAAAGGGACAGAGTCATCGGCTTTGTGGGTGTTGCAAGGGATGTGACAAAGAGGAAGGTACTTGAGGACATCCTTTACATGGCCCTTGAAGGAGACATAAAGAAGCTTTTTGACAGGTCTGTTGCCTGGATCAAGGAAGCCCTGAAGGCTGACCTTGCAGTTATCTACGAGGTTCCTGAGGGCGGTAAAGAAGGGATCCTCAGGGCTGGTGAAGGTATTAAGAAAAGCATAATCGGTAAGTACAGGCTCCCCCTTCAGGAGGGAACCGAATTTCATTACACTTACTTTTCCCAGAAACCCGTTGTGATTGAGGACGTCACAAAGGAAGATCGTTTCAGCTTCTCACCCGACACCTACCTCCTGTCACTCAAGAGCGGTATATGTCTTCCCATTAGGGGAAAGGAAAAGCCCTACGGAACTCTGTGCATTTACCACAGGGATACAAGGCACTACACAGAAGAGGAGCTGGACTTTGTTACGACCATTGCCAACATACTTGGCGTTTCCATTGAGAGATGGCGTTTTGAAACCGACCTGGAAGAATCAGAAAAGAGACTCCAGAAGGTCAACAGGCTCTACAAAACGCTTTCATCCATAGGCGAAATAGTTCTTCACGAAAGAAACAGGGAGAGGCTCCTCAAGAAGATATGCGACATTTCTCACAAAGAAGGTGGCTTCAGCGCCTGCTGGCTCGGACTTCTGGAAGATTCAGGACTGAAGGTAATAGCTTCCAGTGGAAAGGCAAAGGAATTCCTTAACTCAGCCCTGAAAACCATCAACAGAAACTTGAAAGGGAGGTCAGTTCCCTGCGGTAAGGCTGTATCAACGGGTGAAATAATAATCTGCAACGACTGCTCAAGGATCGGATCAAAAGCCCTGAGAGAAGAGATGATGCGTTTTGGATTCCAATCCTCCGCAACGGTTCCCATCAAATCAGAGGGAGAGGTAATAGGTGTCTTTAACGTCTACTCGGAAGAAAAAGATTTCTTTGATGAGGAGACGGAAAAGCTCGTTAAAGAAATAGGGGACGAGGTTTCCTACGCTCTTGGATTCATAGCAAAAGAGCATCAAGTCGGTATACTTTCAACAGCCATAGAGCAGAGTTCAGACTGGGTCCTTATAACCGATAAAGACGGCGTTATTCAGTACGCAAACAACGCTGTAGAAAAGGTATCGGGTTTTTCCAAAAAAGAACTAATAGGAAAGAAACCAAACGTTTTCAAGTCAGGGAGGCACAGCAAAGAATTCTACAAGGTTCTGTGGGAAACACTCCTTGAAGGGAAACCTTACAGAACTGTTTTTATAAACAGGCGGAAAAACGGAGAACTCTTCTACCTTGACGAAAGCATAACACCCATCAAGAGCGAAAAAGGAGAGGTGATCGGTTTTGTTGCAACAGGAAAGGACATAACTCAGGAAAAGGAAATGAGGGAAAGGATAAACTACCTCGCCTATTACGACCCGGTTACCGAGCTCCCCAACAGGTCAAACTTCATGGAGAGATTGAGGTTCTCAATAGCAAGGTCCAAAGCCCTTGGAAGGCTCCTTGCTGTTCTTCTGATTGATGTTGACAGGTTTAAGTTAATCAACGATACCTACGGTTATCAGGTCGGCGACTCAATTCTCAGAGACCTTGGAAACAGGATAAAGAACTCGGTCAGGGAAGGAGATACAGTTGCAAGGCTTGGATCTGATGAGTTTGGCGTGATCCTTCTTGAGGTAGCGATGAAGGAAGACATTCCCAAGGTCGTCGGTAAGATATTCTCAGCCCTTGAAAAGCCCTTTAAGGCTGGTGAGGACGAGCTCAGGCTGACTCTGAGCGTTGGAATAGCGGTTTTTCCAGATGATGGGTCTGACCCGGAAGACCTCACCAAAAAGGCAGAGATAGCCCTGACCCACTCTAAGGAGATCCACTCCAACAGCTATCAGTTTTTTAAGGAAGAGATGAACGCAAGGGTTGCAGAATTCATCCTTATGGAAAAGCATCTGCTGAGAGCCCTTGAAAAGAATGAATACATGCTTTTCTATCAGCCTTACTTTAACCTCAAGGACATGAGGTTCTTTGGCATGGAAGCTCTGATAAGGTGGAATAGCGAGGACATGGGGATCGTTCCCCCCTCAAGGTTTATCCCGATCCTTGAACAGACCGGTCTGATCATTCAGGTTGGAGAGTGGGTCCTTGAAGAAGCATGCAGGAAAATAGCCCTCTGGGAAATCCCAATATCTGTCAACATCTCACCCATTCAGTTCAGGGACGAGGAGTTTACAGAAAAGGTTGAAAGATCGATAAAAAAGGCTGGAATTGAGGGTGGATACCTTATCCTTGAAATCACTGAAGGTGCAGTTATGGAAGATGTGGAGTTCGCAACCCTCAGTCTGAAAAAGCTAAGAAAACTCGGTGTAAGGGTTGCGGTGGACGACTTTGGAACAGGGTATTCCTCCCTCGCTTACCTCAAAAAACTGCCTGTGGATTTTCTTAAAATTGACGTTTCCTTTGTAAGAGACATCCAGGTTGACCCCGACGACAGAGCCATTGTAAACGCCATTATTCAGCTTGCCAAGAACCTGGGTCTGAAGACCATAGCAGAAGGCATTGAGAATCAGAAGCAGCTTGATATACTCAGGGATATGGGCTGTGACATGGGGCAGGGATTCCACCTCGCAAAGCCCATGAGGGAGAGCGAAATCAGAGATATCATCAGGATATAATTTCTATACAATGTCCCGTTACGATCCCAGAAAGATTGAGGAAAAGTGGCAGAAGGTCTGGGAAGATAGAGGTCTTTACAGGACCGCCGAAGGCGGTGAAAAGGACAGAAAACATTATGTCCTTGAGATGTTTCCCTATCCCTCGGGAAGGATCCACATGGGTCATGTTCGCAATTACACGATTGGAGACGCCATTGCAAGGTTCTTGATGATGAAGGGCTACAGGGTTCTCCACCCTATGGGGTGGGACGCCTTCGGACTTCCAGCCGAAAACGCTGCCATCAAGCAAGGCACCCATCCAAAGAGGTGGACCCTTGAAAACATTGAGACAATGAAAAGACAGCTCAGGATGCTCGGATTTTCTTACGACTGGAACAGGGAAATAGCAACCTGTGACCCCCAGTATTACAGGTGGAACCAGTGGATCTTCTTAAAGATGTACGAGAGGGGCATAGCCTACCGCAAGAAGGCTGAGGTTAACTGGTGTCCCCACGACGAGACGGTCCTTGCCAACGAGCAGGTCATTGAAGGCAGATGCTGGCGATGCGGAACTGAGGTAGTCAGGAGGGAAGTCCCTTCCTGGTTTTTAAAAATAACTGAGTATGCAGACAGGCTCCTTGAGGACCTCAAAAAACTTGAAGGAAAGTGGCCCGAAAGGGTTCTTGCCCAGCAACGGAACTGGATCGGGAGGTCAGAGGGTGCCCTGATCAGGTTTCCCTGCGGAAAGAGAACCATTGAAGTCTTCACCACAAGGCCAGACACACTCTTTGGCACAACCTTCATGGTTCTTGCCCCGGAACATCCCCTTACTCTTAGGCTGGCAAAGGAGGGAGGAAAGCTCAGTGAGGTTTCTTCTTTTATTGAGAAGGCAAAGAAAGAAAGGCAAACCCAGAGAGGCGAGCCCGCAAAAAAAGAAGGTATCGACCTCGGCGTTAAGGCCATCAATCCTGCTACGGGCAAAGAAATCCCTGTTTGGACTGCAAATTACGTACTTTACGAGTACGGAACGGGAGCAATCATGGCTGTGCCTGCCCACGACCAGAGGGACTGGGAGTTTGCGAGGAAATATGGCATAGAAATGATCCCTGTGGTATTCCCAAGGAAAGGTGCCTGGGATTTCACAAGAGGTGCCTTTGAAGAGGAGGGGATCCTCAAAAACAGCGGTGAGTTTGACGGCCTTGAAAGTCAAGTTGCAAAAAGAAAGATCACGGAGTGGCTTGAGAGGGAAGGCTACGGTGAATTAAAGGTCACTTACAGACTAAGAGACTGGAATATTTCACGCCAGAGATACTGGGGTACACCTATACCGATAATTTACTGTGACACCTGTGGAACCGTTCCCGTTCCAGAAGATGACCTCCCTGTACTTCTGCCCGAAAAGGTTGAGATAGCAGGAAGGGGAAACCCTCTTGAGAGGGCAGAGGAGTTTGTAAAGGCTGTGTGTCCAAGATGCGGTGGGAAGGCAAAGAGAGAAACGGATACCATGGACACCTTTTTTGATTCTTCCTGGTACTTCCTCAGATACTGCGATCCGAACAATGAAAGACAGCCCTTTGACAGAGAAAAAGCAGATTTCTGGATGCCCGTTGACATTTACATAGGGGGCATTGAGCATGCAGTCCTCCATCTCCTGTATGCGAGGTTCTTTCAGAAGTTTCTGAGGGATATAGGGCTTACCTCTTACGATGAGCCCTTTGAGAGGCTGATCACTCAGGGAATGGTTCTAAAGAAATGGGTGAGCATTGGATCGCTCCTTGACCACTTGGGACTTTCTGAAGAGGATGACATTGAGCTCCTCAAGGAAAAATTAAATTCTATGGCGGAGGTAGGCTGAGATGATGAGCAAGGAGTTTGAGTTTGGCATAGGACTGGTCAAAAAGTTCAAAGATACGCTGGAAAGCATCATAAACGCCGGAACAGAAGAGGAAGCAAAACAAATCATAGAGATGGTCAAGCATCCTATGTTCGGTGCAATGGCTCAGATAAAGAGCGGTGAGGGACCCCTTAAGGAGTCTATACTTGAACCCTTTGCTGTTGTGGTTGCCCAGATGAGAAATCTCACAGACCTTAAGGTACTGCAAGACTCTTTGAAGGAGCTTATAAATTTAATAGAGCAGGCTGAGGACCTTGCGAGCCAGCCCGCTGAGGCTCAGGATGGGAGCTAATGCTCAGGCACCTTATAAAGAACGCTTACATCGTTGATCCCTCAACGGGTCTTGAGGGAAAAAAGGACATTCTCATTGAAGGGGAAAAAATAAAAAAGATAGGGGAAGAGATCTTTGAACCCGAGGCACAGATTATTGATGCAGAAGGTCTCACAATGGTACCAGGCTTCGTTGACCTCCACGTTCACTTTCGCGATCCCGGTCAGACTTACAAAGAAGACATCCTTAGCGGTTCAAAGAGCGCGGTAGCTGGAGGATTCACTACCGTTGTGTGTATGCCCAACACATCACCGCCCATTGATTCACCTGAGGTCGCCCAGTACGTCATAGCCAAGGCAAACTGCTGGGGCCTGTGTAACGTTTATCCAGCGGGGACCATAACGAGGGGTAGAAAGGGAGAAGAGCTCTCTGACTTTTTCCTTCTCAAGGATGCAGGATGCGTTGCCTTTACCGACGATGGATCCCCTGTTATGGATGCAGGAATTATGAGGAGAGCTCTCCAGCTCTCTGCCCAGCTCGGTGTCCCGATTCTTAACCACTGTGAGGATGACAGCCTTGCAGAGGGAGTGGTCAACGAGGGAGAGGTTTCAGCTCTGCTGGGAATCAGCTCAAGACCGCCGGAGGCAGAGGACGTTCTCAACGCAAGGGACTGCATCCTCGCCCACTACACTGGCGGTCACGTCCACATCCAGCACCTGACTACCGCTCTGGGAACAGAGATCGTGAGGATATTCAAGGGCAAAGGTGCACCTGTAACCTGCGAGGTCAATCCCAACCACCTTGTCTTTACCGAAGAGGAAACCTTCAGGACCGGAAGCATGGCAAGGGTAAACCCCCCTCTGAGGAAGGAAGAGGACCTCAAAGCTCTGAGGTCAGCTCTGGCTGACGGAACAATTGACTGCATAGCAACGGACCATGCACCCCACGGGGACTTTGAAAAGGGGAGGATAGAAAAGGCAATGCCGGGTATGATAGGTCTGCAAACCGCCCTTCCAATAATGCTCAGGCTCGTTGAGGAAGGTGTAATTGACATGAAAAGGATGGTTCAGCTCATGTCCACCAATCCCGCAAGGATCATAGGCATTGAGGGAGGAACCCTGAGGGAGGGATCGGTGGCGGATATAGTTCTCTTTGATCCCAGAAAGGAGTGGGTTCTTGATCAGGAAACAAACTTCTCCAAGAGCAAAAACACGCCTCTGTGGGGAAAGAAACTCAAGGGAAAGGTGATTTACACCATAAAAGGTGGAAAGATAGTCTATAAAGATAATTAAACCGTGGGAATATTTAAAGAAGACCTACTTCAGTTTGGAAACCTCATTGACACCGAGGTTGAGGTAAAGATCAAGGAAGAGGATCTTGGAAGTTTCTACTCGGGTCTGGAATTTAGAGTAAGCCCTGACCTTCTGATAGTCTCCAAAACAGAAAAGAAGTTTGTATTTAAAAAGCACAGGGAGGTAAGATGTGCACCTGACGAGAGGAAGGTATTTAACGTAAGGGAAGGAGGACTTACACGCGACTTTGGTATTTATCTCAGGATCCTTGTATCAAAGGGAATTGAAAACATAATCAGGGAAGGGATACAGGCAGAGGGAGAACACCTAAAAATGAGCCTCTGGCAGGTTTTTCGCAGTTCCGAGACCTACAACAGGGCACCTCCGGACTTCAGGGACAAGCTCACGGTAGTCCGCTACCTGCTGAGGCATGGTTACGTGAGCCTTTTTGTAACCGTGAGCAAATGATATACTATTGAGTCGTGGAAAAGCGAATAACCACGCCCCTCACAGATGAAGTAATTGCAGACCTTAAAGCGGGAGATAAGGTCCTTATAACCGGTTACCTGTACACTGCAAGGGACGCAGCTCACAAGAGGATGGTTGAAGCAATTGAGAGAGGGGAGAAACCACCTGTAGCCCTTGAAGGCCAGATCATCTACTACGTCGGACCTACACCACCAAAAGAGGGTCAGGTAATAGGTGCCGCTGGTCCAACAACTGCGATAAGGATGGACAGGTATGTAGAACCACTGCTTAAGCTGGGTTTAAAAGGAATGATCGGAAAGGGATACAGGTCTCCTCAGGTGAGGGAACTACTCAAAAAGTACAGAGCGGTTTACTTTGCTGCGGTCGGCGGGGTTGCGGTTCTGCTTCAGAAACACATTAAATCATCAGAGATGATCGCTTATGAGGACCTTGGGACAGAGGCAATAAGAAGACTTTACGTTGAAGATTTCCCAGCCATCGTCGCCAACGATATGTACGGCGGGGATATCTTTGAGGAAGGTAAAAAGAAGTACGCTCACAAGGGCGGTTAGCTCAGCGGGAGAGCGCCATCCTCACAAGATGGAGGTCGGCGGTTCAAGTCCGCCACCGCCCACCATCTGACTCTCTCACTCAGGTGGTAAAATCCACATGAAGGGGCTGGAGGATGGAGTTTTTAACCAGCGATGAGATATTGCCCAAGATAAAGGAAATTATTTCTAAGGCAGATAAAAGCATAAAGATCGCCTCTGCATGGATCAAAGGGAGAAATTTTGAGGATATCCTTGACCTTGCAAGGGAAAGAGGGCTTTCGGTTGAGGTTATTCTCAGGGCCTCCGAGTTTCAGGACTTCCTGATAACGGACGACAGAGTCTTCAGGAAGATAAAGGAAACAGGGGGCAGAGTTTATCTCTGCAACCGTCTCCACGCAAAGGTGATAATCGTTGATGACAGCAGTGCAGTCGTTGGCTCTGCAAACCTCACGGACGCAGGCCTCTCAGACCTGTCCAGTGGAAACATTGAGGCAGGTGTCTTTTACGATTCCAATGACGACTCTGAAGAACTGAAAAAGCTCATTAATTACTTTGAAGAGCTCAAAACTCAGCACTCCGGAGAGTTCGGGGAAGGTCTGCTCGGTTTTGCCTTGAATCCAGTAAGACCACAGTCCTTTGAGTTCATCCTCATTGAAGATGAGGTGAGTCTTCAGTCTTACGTTGAGATAAGGGTACCAAATGGAAGAGTCCTCGCAAGGATAACAAGCATTTTTGCTTACGACATGGGGTTCTTTGCAAACCCCTTTACTACCAGTGAGTCCACCGTTTTTGCACCTCTTGAGGACTTCAGAAAGATATTTTCCGACGCAAGGGATCAGGACTGGAAAAAGGCGGCGGTGTACGCATACACCAACAGCAACGGCAATCGTATAAATATAGCAACAGCAAGCGTGATGGGTGTAGTAAATCAGGAAGGCAAACTCGATATGCTCAGCAAACCCTTTAATGTGGGTGAAGCTGTCTACAAGGTATCTCCTGAGACGATCAGGGAAGTCCTGAACAAGAACTTCTCTGGTGCGCCGATGAAGATACCTGTCAGAGCCGGCTTCCTTGAGGACAGCGATATCTCCGTTTTCCTTGACGCCGGGGAAATAGTAAAAAGGCACATGCTTGTTATCGGCACAACCGGCTCTGGCAAGAGCTACTTTACAAAGAGGTTTATCTGCAACCTCCTTGAAACCGAGAAGGATCTACAGATTTATGTCTTTGACCCCCACGGTGAATACAGCGAAGCTCTGAGTCAGTGCGGTGGTGAGAACCTTGAGCACATTGTCTTTGAGGAGACTCTTTTCCCCGTTTATCCAGAGGAGGTTACAGCCCTGATAGAGGAGGCAGGTTATGGCTATCTGGTAGAAAGGAGATCCACTTTAGGTAAAAAGAACTCAGCCTACCTTTCTCAGAACATAAAGCCGTCCCTTCGCTTGACAGGGCTTTCGGCGAGCGACCTGAGTGATGTAATCCTTGGGCTTGAAACAGAGGGCGATGAAGAACCATTCAAAAAGATAATTGAGTATCTCAAAGAGATTTACAGCCACCAGATGCTGACCACCCAGCGCCAGACCTCTGAAAAGATCAATGACAGCCTTAATTCCAAAAAGATGGTCATCATTTATGACTTCAAAAACATCACCAACCCCCAGACAAGAGTCAACATTGCAGGGCTCATAATGCAGGAACTTTTCAACAGAAACAGGCAGGATCCCAAAAAGAGGCTGATCGTCCTTGAGGAAGCCCACAACTTCGCACCAGAAAAGGGCTTCGGAGATGTGTCCGCAGGAAGGGACAACCTCGCCCTTGTTTCAGCACGGAGGATCGCCTCGGAGGGCAGAAAGTTCAACCTCGGTCTCATCACCATAACCCAGAGGCCTGCTCAGGTAAGCAAGTTTGTCCTTGCCCAGATGAACACTCAGGCCATGTTCAGGACCATAAACCAGACGGACATTGACGCCATATCAACCCTCATTGAGTACGCCGGCGAGGACATAATAACAGCCCTCCCTTCCCTACCAACAGGCACAGGGATCCTCAGCGGAATGGGTGTGCCTTTTCCTGTGGTGGTTCAAGTCAGATAATCAGAAAATCAAATTCGCCTGAAGGAACGGTCCATGAAGCAGGTCGTATCTTTCAAACTCAAGATTAAGTTCAAAGGGATCGGATCCACCCTCGGATTCGGCTATAGTTCTTAAGAATGTCAACCTATAGCCGAGATTAACCGATATACCAAGGCCCTTCAAAACTTTAGCTCTTCTCTGGTAAATGTAACCCAGTTCGCCGTAAGCTTTTACCAGAGTATAGAGGGGAATAGAAATAGATGTAGCCCCGGTGCTTGCCTTTGCTCTATCCTCAATGTCCTTGGATACTTTTGCGAATCCAAGTCCCAGACCAATGTTACCTGCAAAGTAAAAATCACTTAAATTCACTTCATACCTCCTTGTATAACTCACCTTGTCATAGCCGACTACATACATCAAGGAATATAGGGTAAAATTCGGATCCAAATCGTAAAAAACTACCGTACCATTCCAATCACTAAAACCCACCGCCGAAGGGATCCTGTAATTGTAATACTCAAGACCCGCATAAAGCCCCCTTTCCATCATTAAATAGCCGTAGTATAAAGTAAGGTCCGTTTCAAAAACCGTGAATCTACTTACTGCACCGCTTTTAAACCGCGCTATTCCATTTATTCTTCCTTTCTCATATCCTATTCTTAGAGTCCTTCTTTTACCGATGAGATCATTGAAATCAACTACAGCAGAAATATACTCCGAGACCTTGGCTGT
>JALTVH010000227.1 GCA_027049085.1 Aquificaceae bacterium
ACAACACGGGAAGGGAGTCCTACATCGCTCCCTTCGGAGGACAGCCAGCAGGTTACCTCAGGCAGGGCGAACTCCTTGGCGGTCGGAACTTTGCCCTCCACGAGCTTGACCTGAAGTTTGACATCAGCAAGATGATAGGAGCTGAGGGGGTGATAATTGATGCCCACCTCGGTTTCCCGAGGCTTCCTCTCGGAAGGGAACAGTACGGAAGAACGGGCTTTGACAACCTGGAGTCAGACAGGACCTTTGCCACTCTCAGGTGGACTCACCTGACCGTTGCCAACGTAACAGGAAGGGCCTACGGTGGATACATTCACCTCAGGAAGGGTACCAAAGCAAAGGGAATGCGCAAGTTCACCTTTGATATCTTCGGCGGTGTCTTTGACGGATTCAAGGGAATTGAACAGCCGTGGGATATGACTTATGTGGGGGTAAAGTGTGATAGTTATGCGACCTGTACAGACATACAACCTGACGGTGTAGCTGCCAAAAAACTTTCGCAGATGAGAGGGAATTCCACAGACAGCTTCCTTTACATCGCAAGGCTCACCTTCATGCTCGGAAAGCCAGAGGGTAAGCCCAAAGGTCTCAACTGGCTCTACAGGGATACATACCTTGGAAAAAGGAAAGGCATAACTCTTGGTTTTTCCTACGCAACTCAGAGCGGAATAGACCAGGAGCTAATTACTGATGTTCAGGGACCGGTTCCAGGATACGTTGGAAAAGGGCTTCCAAAAAACGGTGCAGGCTCAGTGCAGGTGAGGGTTCCTTATTTGATTCTTCCCAACCCCTTTGACAACTTCAACGATGTAGTCAACAACCCCGTTAATATGCAGATGTACGGTGCGGACCTCGCAATCCATTATGGACCGATTACGCTCATCGGTGAATACGGTCAGAACAAGTTTTCGGGTCTGTGGCTTGGTCCGAGCAACACTGATGAGTCAATTACCAACACATGGATAATTGCTAAGGCTGCTTACGCTATCAATCCAAAGAGCAATCACCTGATCGAGCCTTACGTTAGTTACTACATCTGGGATCCCGAGATCAAAGATGTGGCCGGAAAGGCATACGGTGATGCTGCAAACTTCATTAAAGGCAATTCCTTTGGAAAGAACGGTGCAACCCTTGGTCAACTTCAGGTAACCTCAGTAGGTTTCAACTACTGGTATACACCTGCAAAGCTCCTCGGATGGACCTTTGAGTACCAGACAATTGATGAGGAAAGGAATGACATAAAGAACGATTCCTTTACCGTTCAGTTCAGGTTTGTATTTTAGAGAGGCACCCCCTGCGGGGCGCCTCTGCCCCTGCTAAGTGGCTCAGTCCAGCCCCTCTGGACCGCCCCCTTCCTCTCTTTTTTACTTTTTAGCTGTTAAAATCAATGGTTATGCACCCCCTTGAGAGAAAGTTCAATCACCTTCACCAGAAAGGAGAAAAGGCTCTCCTTTCATACATGATGGCCGGCTATCCGGACATTGATTCATCACTAAAGGCTCTCAGGATCCTTCTTGAAGAGGGCACTGACATCCTTGAGCTGGGTCTTCCCTTTTCCGATCCCGTTGCCGACGGTCCCGCCATCCAGACAGCCCACAGCGTTGCCCTTGAAAATGGTGTTGGACTTCAGGACACTTTCTCAATCAGCCGTCAGCTCAAAAGAGACTTCCCCGATGTTCCGATCCTCATGATGACCTACCTGAACCCCGTTTTCAGAACCGGCTACGAGAGATTCAGCGAGCTTGCCAAGGAGAGCGGTATTGACGGGCTGATCGTGCCTGACCTTCCAGCAGAAGAGTCAGAAGAGCTGGGAGAAGTTCTCAAGGACCACGGGCTCTCACTGGTTCTACTTGCCTCTCCAACAACTGGCAGGGAAAGGCTTTCGCTCATCTGCAAAATGACCCACCACATGACCTATTTTGTTTCTGTTACAGGAACAACAGGTGCAAGAAGGGAGCTTCCCTTTAATGAAATTGAGCGGGAGATAAAGATCTACAGAGAGGTCTGTCAAAAGCCGGTGGTGGTTGGATTTGGCGTCTCTTCTGGAGATCACTCAAGGAGAATCTCTTCCTTTGCCGACGGTGTCGTTGTCGGCAGTCTCTTTGTACGCCTGGCGGGTGAGGGCAGACTTGAGGAACTTCGCCAGAAGGTCAGGGAAATAAAGGAGGGGACAAAAGTCGGGTCTGCAGATGGGGAGCTTTGATCTCTCTGAAATATAGGGGGAGTATGAGGAGTTAGTGCTAAGGACCTTCCGAAAGCAGGCAAAGGAGAGAGGTATTGTCAGGCTTGGGTTCAACAGGCTATTCCTTGTGGTTGTGAAAGTGGACTGGCTGATGTGCCTTATAAAAGCACTTCTACCAGGCTTCATTACCCTTCCTTGTTCCCCAGTTAACCTCTTTGTGAAGGTTTTCTGATGTGATTTGGTCAAGGAA
>JALTVH010000228.1 GCA_027049085.1 Aquificaceae bacterium
ACATGAGCGGGATGGCAACAATAAACCACATGATGGCAGTTCTTGCTGGGGTTGATATGCTTGACACCGTTCTCTCCCCCCTTGCCTTCGGATCTTCTCATCCGGCAACCGAAACGATAGTTGCTGCTCTTCAGGACACGCCCTTTGACACTGGCCTTGACCTTGCCAAGATCGCAGAGGCTGCCGAAGAGGCCAAGAAGATCAAGAAGAAATACAGGAAATATGAAACAGAGTATGCGGGTGTCAACGCCCAGGTCCTTATCCACAAGATACCTGGGGGAATGATTTCCAACATGGTCGCACAGCTCATGGAGGCGAACGCCCTTGACAAGATAGAGGAAGCCCTTGCAGAGGTTCCCAACGTTGAGAAGGACCTCGGTTATCCGCCCCTCCTAACACCTTCTTCCCAGATCGTAGGTGTTCAGGCGGTTCTCAATGTCATAACCGGCGAGAGGTACAAAACGATCACCAAAGAGGTCAGGGATTACGTTGAGGGCAAGTACGGAAAGCCACCGGGACCCCTTTCAAAGGAACTTGTGGAAAAGATCCTCGGACCCGGCAAAGAGCCCGACTTCTCTATCCGTGCTGCGGATCTTGCAGACCAGCAGGAATGGGAGAAGGCACAGGAAGAGGTTTCCAAGCTAATCGGCAGGGAGCCCACCGATGAGGAGATCCTCCTCTACATCCTTTTCCCGATGCAGGCAAAGGAGTTCCTGACCCTCAGAGAGAAGGGAGAGCTACATCCTGAGCCCATTGAAGAGCTCCCCGAGGTTGCGGAGACGGAGGCAGGAAAGGTTGTGGGTGCTGCACCTGTTGAGTTTGACATTGTCTACCACGGGGACAAGTTCAGGGTCAAGGTTGAAGGCGTCTCTGTGGAAAGCGAGCCCGGAAAGCCCAGAAAATATTACGTAAGAGTTGACGGAAGGCTGGAAGAGATTCAGCTCTTCCCCCACAAAGAAGCGATCCCCGCAGGGGGAACCCAGGCTGTCTCAGCAGGCGAACAGGCAGAGGGCGGAATCCCGAAGGCGACAGAGGAGGGAGACGTTACCCCTCCGATGCCCGGTAAGGTTGCCAAGATCCTCGTCAAGGAAGGAGAGCCCGTTGAACAGGGTCAGACCGTTGCCATTGTTGAAGCAATGAAGATGGAGAACGAGATCCACGCCCCTATAGACGGAATCGTAAAGCAGATCTTCGCCAACCCCGGCGACCAGGTCAACCCGGACGAGGCAATCCTGAGGATAGTCCCCCACAAGGAAGATAATTCCTACCAGTAAACTTTTCTGAGTGGAAGAATTCATAATAAGGACCCCCGGGGAAATGGAAGCCCTGGGGGAAGATTTTGCTCAAAGGCTCAAAGGTTATGAGGTTATCTGCTTAAAGGGAGAGCTGGGGGGCGGAAAGACCACCTTCGTCAGAGGTCTTGCCAGGGGTCTGGGCATCAAAGAAGGCTATCAGGTGAGGAGCCCAACCTTCACAATAGTCAACCAGTACCCCACTTCAAAGGGTGACCTCATCCACATTGACCTCTACCGGGTCAGAGATTTTGATTACTCTGAGTTCATAGGACAGGGTATCCTTGCCATTGAGTGGGCAGAGGGCTCGCGCCACTGCCATTACCTTATAGAAATTCTTCTCCAAAACCATCACCGCCTTGTAAAAATAACCAAGAAGCAGTCGTAGTTATCTCTTTATCCACCTCGTGACTTTGTCCCTGATCCCTTCTCCCTTATCAATTCCTTCCTCCCCGAGTTCACCAGCGAGCTTCTCTATTAACTTTTTCTGCTTTCCGCTAAGGGTTTTGGGAACCTCTATTCTGAAGGTGATGATAAGGTTTCCCCTCTTTTCCTCTCCCTGCCTGTCGTGGAATGGGTAACCCATTCCGGGGACCGTCTTGGTTGAGCCGCACTCGGTACCCGGCTGGACAAATACCTCTATCTCCTCGCCCTCAAGGGTGGGTACCTTTGTAACACCTCCAAGAACAGCCAGAGGATAGCTGATGAGCTTTTCCATAATAAGGTCCTTTCCAACCTTTTTAAAGGTGGGATGCTCACTAAGAAACACTCGCAGGTAAAGGTCTCCGGGCTTTCCGCCGTTGTAGCCAAAGTGTCCTTTTTCCGGAACCTTAAGGACATCACCCTCCTCAGTTCCTCTGGGAACGTTTATTCTTATCTTTGACAGTGTCGTTACCCTTCCCCTTCCAAAGCAGGTTGGACAGGGATTTTTAACTATGTAACCTCTTCCCCTGCATACAGAACAGGGTCTTGGGAACTTGAATATACCGCTTACCCTCTTACCTTTTCCTTCACAGGCATGACAGACAACCGTTTCTGCCTTCCCAAAGACACCCTTCCCCTCACATCTCGGGCAGTCAATCCACCTCTCGTAATCAATTTCCTTTTCACAGCCAAGACCTGCTTCCT
>JALTVH010000229.1 GCA_027049085.1 Aquificaceae bacterium
TGGCAACCAGCTCTTTACGGCTTTGGCATGATTCTCTTTGCCGGTGCTCTCTTTTGGGCTGGCTACTTTGGAGCACCAAGAAAGACTCCCGGAACAGATTACATAGCCTCAGCGGAGGTCTATGCATTCATGGCTCTTATGGGTGCTGGATCAGTGCTTTCCGTTTTCAGCGGTGTAATTTATGTTCTTTATCTGCTAAGGTGCATTGTTCTTTCAAGGAAGTGACCTATGCGTGAGAGGAAAAAGCACAACAGGAGAGTTAATGTGATCCTGGCAATTATCCTTGGAGCCTTTGCTCTCGTAACCTACCTGATGACCTTTGTTATCGCTCATCTTACGAGGTCACCATGAGCTATGAACTCCTGACCGCTCTTTCTATCATTACCATAGGACTCAGTGGTCTGCTGATCGTATCCGGGCTTGTCCTGATAAAAAAGGGAAAAAAGAGCTGGCATAAGAAGGCCATGCTCAGCGCCTCTTTCCTTGCTCTCCTCTTTTTGATTTTTTATGGGATCAAGTACTTCAGCTACCCCCCAAAACCTTACGATGGTCCCTTCAAAGGTTTTTACCTCTTTGTTCTTATCTCTCATTCAATACTCGCTGCGGTTAACCTTCCCCTTGCGGTGGTTACCGTCTTTCTGGGTGTAACGGGGAAGTATGAAAGGCACAAAAAAATAGCACCTGTAACAGCCGTCGTCTGGATCTACGTTGCGATCACAGGCTGGTTGATTTATGCTTTTCTAAGTATCGGAAGATAGAAAAGGAGGTGGAAATGTTTAAGATCCTTACAGGACTGTTTATGGCTCTTGCTGGATTTGCCTTTGCTCAGGCAAAATTCACCTGCATTGACACCAACAGGATCCTCTCTGAGTCCAAGCTTGTGGCAGATGCTCAGGGGGAGCTCCGCAGTAAATTGATGGAGTATCAGAACCAGCTCAGGAAAAAGGAAAAACAGCTTGAGGACCTCAGGAAACAGATAGAGAGCAAGGCGATTTCCAAGAAGGTCAAAGAAAAGAAGATGAAAGAATACCAGAAGGTAGAGTCTGAGGCAAGGAAGCTTCAGGAAAAGGCACAGAGAGAGCTTAACGATATGAGACAGAGGCTTGAAAATATGGTCTTCAACAGGGTAAAGGAAGCTTCAGAGAAGCTTGCAAAGGAAAGAGGTTACGCTGGTGTGCTTGACTGCGGCGCCTTTATTTACAGGGATCCCAACCTTGATATAACCACAGAGGTGATAAGGATTATTGACAAAGGAAAGAAATGAATCTTGGAGAGATAGCGAGGGAGATCGGTGGAGAATTAAGGGGGGATCCTTCCCTCCCTATTCAAGGTATCTCTTCCCCTCAAAATCCCAAAGAGGGAACTATCGTTTTCTGCCAGAGCGAAAGGGACCTTGAACTTGCCCTGAAAGGAGCTCCATCTGCCCTCGTTATTTCCTCAGACCTTGACCAGCCCAACTACATAAAGGTTGAGGACGTTAGACTTTCCCTTGCCCTCTTTTTGGAAAAGTTTTACCCCGAAAAGCACCCAGTAGGATTTTCGGACAGGGCAGTTATTGCAGAGGATGTTCAGGTGGGCGAGAACGTTTATGTGGGTCCCTTCTGTGTGATTGAGGAAGGTGCTGTTCTTGAGGACGGTGTAAAGGTATATCCCTTTACTTACATAGGGAGGGGGACCTACATAGGTGAAAATTCTGTTATCTTCAGCGGTGTAAGCATCTATCCCGGAACGGTCATCGGGAAGAGGGTGAGGATTCACAGCGGTTGTGTGATCGGAGCCGATGGCTTCGGCTACCACATAGGGAAAGAAGGTATCAGGAAGCTCAATCACATAGGGAGAGTTGTAATTGAGGATGAGGTTGAGATCGGCTCAAACACTACTGTTGACAGGGCTCTGATAGACACAACCAGAATCCGCATGGGAACAAAGGTTGATAATCTCGTGATGATAGCTCATAATTGTGATATAGGAGTGGGGAACATTATAGTTTCTCAGGTTGGACTGTCGGGGAGCGTCAAAACAGGAAAAGGCGTCATTCTCGCAGGTCAGGTAGGGGTTGCTGACCACGTAACCATAGGAGAGGGGGTTACAGTAACTGCCAAGTCAGGTGTCGCATCAGACTTAGAACCCGGGAAGGTCTACGGTGCCAATCTGCCTGCGGTTGAGTGGATGAGGTGGAAGAGAATTTACGCTCTCCTCCTCAAGTTGCCTGAGCTTGTGAAGAGGCTGAGATGAAAGCCTTTATTGAGAAGATAGTAGTTGAGGGCTTCAAGTCCTACGGGAAGGATAGGAAGGAAGTCCCTATCGGTGATGGATTTATATCCGTTGTCGGTCCCAACGGTGCAGGAAAATCAAACATAGGTGATGCCATTTCCTTTGCACTTGGCATTGCAACCACAAAAACTCTGAGGGCAAAAAACCTCTCCTACCTCATCTTTTCCAAAAACGGTCAGAAGGCAGAACATGCCTATGTGGAGGTTCACTTCAGGAACGAAAATGTTTTTCCCGTTGAGGATGAAAAAATTATCATCACCAGAAGGGTCTCAAGGGACGGAAGGAGTGTTTTCAAGATTAACGGCAAAACCGTGAGGGAGAGGGACCTTAGGGACTTTCTCTCCAAGGCGGGGATCTATGAGAACGGATACAACGTTGTTCTTCAGGGCGACATCATCAAATTCCTCAAGATGACTCCTGTTGAGAGGCGCAGGGTTATTGAGGACGTTGCCGGGATTAGCGAGTATGAGCAGAAGAAGGAAAGGGCTCAGAGGGACCTTGCGGAGGTCAACATCAAGCTTGGCCAGCTCAAAATGGTCCTTGAGGAAATAAAGATCCAGCTCCAGAAACTCAAGGAGGAGAAGGAAAAGCTTGAAAAGTATGAGGAACTCCTGACCGAGAAGAAGATTACTGAGGCTCAGATCATCATAAAGGAGCTTGAAAAGGAGAGGAGTCAGGAAAGGAAGCTCCTTACTGACCTTGAAAGAGTGAGGCAGGGGATAGAAAGGTTAAGGAAGGATGTTGAATCTAAGACAGAAGATCTCAAAAGCAAAGAGGCGAGGCTTGAGAGCGTCAGGGAAGAGCTTGAGCCTTTCAGGGAAAAGTTCGGCCAGTTCACTCAGAAGATAGAGCACCTTGATGAGGAAATAAGGAAGCTGACACTCAGCAGGAACTCTCTGATCAAGGAAAAGCAGGACGAGGAGAGATCCCTTGAAAATCTGAAGGAAGAGCTTGATAGGCTGAAGGGGAGTCTCTCTGAGATCTGGGAAGAACTGAAGGTAAAGGCAAAGGAGGTTGAAGCCCTTGAGAAGGAGGAAAAGGAGGCTTACTCAAAGCTAAAGTCCCTTGATGAAAAGCTAAAAGTTTCCCTTGAAGAAGCCCACAAGACAGAGGAGCGTGAAAAAAAATTAAAGGAACACATAGACAGTCTCAAGAATGAAGAGGCAGATACAAGGGTTGAGATAAAGGAGATTGAGTCCAAAATTGAGCGGACAAAGGAGGACATAGCGAGGCTTATTGAAGAGAGGGAAGAAAGGGAGAAGAGAGCATCAAGGTCCCTTGATGAGGTTGAGAAGCTAAAACGGCTAAGGGAAAGGGAAGGGAAAGCGCTCAAATCCCTCAAGGAAGAGATAAAGAAGGCAGAGAGGGAACTCCGCAGTGTAAGGGACAGGATAGAGGAGGTTATCAAAGGGAAGGCTTATGTTGAAAGCAGGATGGCTACCACAGAACCCCTTGAGATTCTCTTTGAGGAGATTAAAGGTGTTTACGGAACTGTGGGCGACCTGATAACGGTCAAAGACCCGGATCACATAAAGGCGGTTGAGGTTGCAGGTGGAGGAAGGCTGAGGTACGTTGTCGTTGATAACGAAGATACCGCAAAGCGGTGCATAGAGTACCTAAAAAAGAACGATCTCGGGAGAATGAGCTTTATTCCCTTGAGCAAGGTCAAGGCGGACTATCGACTCCCTCCCTATCCGAGAGTAAAAGGCGCCATTGACTTTGCCATAAATCTTGTAGAGTACGACAGCAGGTTCGAGAGAGCTGTAAGGTTTGCCTTTGGTGATACCCTGATCGTTGAAAATTTTGAGTCCGCAAAAAGAATAGGAATCGGAAATTACAGGATGGTCACCCTTGAGGGTGAACTCTTTGATAAGAGCGGGGTTATAACTGGTGGGAGTCAGAGATCTTCGGGAGAGCTTGGAAGGAAGTTTTACGAGGAGGAGAGAAAAAAGCTTGAGAAAGAGGAGGGAGAATTAAGGTCAAAGGAAAAAGAACTCCAGATCAGGATGAGGGACCTCAGAAACGAGATCTCTGAAAAGGAAGCGACCGTCAAGGTTCTTGATGAGCGCCTTTCTCAGTATGAGGACCTTATATCTGAAGTTGAAGAAGAGGAGAGTTTCGAGGAACGGATAAAGAAGGCTGAGGAATATATATCTTTTCTTGAGGATCAGAAAAAAGAGCTTGAAGATAAACTGAAGAAGCTCAGGGAGGACCTGGAATACAGCCAGGAGAAGCTCAGCAACCTGTCCCTAAAGAGAAAAGACATAATCAGCTATTACAAGGCGTCAGGTATAGAGGAAAAAAGACAGGAGTTTGAGAAGATCAAGAGGAAAGCTGACCTCAAGAGAAAAGAGATGTCCGACCTCAGACTGAGCTTCAAAACGAGGGAAATTGAAGTAACAAACATAGAAAAGGAGATTGAGACTAAGCAGGAAAGGCTTAAAGAGCTTGAGGAAGAGATTGAAAGGAAGAGGCAGGAGGTTGAGAGAGCCAGGGAAAGGAAGAGGGAGGCAGAATCTCACATTGCTAAGATGCAGGAGAGGGCAGGTGAACTTTACAGGGAAAAGGACGAACTTGAAGAAGCAATATCTATGCTCAAGGCTGAAGTGGGCAGGCTTAGGCTTGAAGAGGAAGACCTCATCAGAAAGGAGGGGGACATCAATGCTTCGCTGAGCAGGGTTCAGCAGAAGATCAGTGACCTTGAGATACGGCTTGATGAAGTTGGTCTTGAAGGGCAGGTTCCCCAGACCAGTGAAGGCATACCAAAATTAAAAGAAAAGCTCACTAAGCTTAATTTAGAGCTTGAAAAAATAGGCACGGTCAACATGAGGGCAAAAGAGGACTACGAGGAGGAGTACAAGAGGTACAGGGACTACGAGGAGAGGCACAAACAGCTCCTTGAGGAGAAGCAGGCTATACTCAATCTAATAGATGAAATAGAAACCAAAAAACTCAAAGCCTTCATGGAAACTTTCACAAATATCAACAGAAATCTCAAGAGGACCTTTACCTTTCTCTCGCCCGGTGGGAGGGCAGAGATGTTGATAGAGAACGAGGAAGACCCCTTCAGTGGGGGAATAAACCTCGTTGTCAAGCCCAGAGGTAAGGACGTCCAGTACCTTGAGGCTATGTCTGGCGGGGAAAAGACTCTTGCAGCGCTATCTTTAATTTTTGCCATTCAGGAATACAAGCCCTCTCCTTTCTACTACTTTGATGAGGTTGATGCCCACCTTGATGAAGCAAATGCGAGGAAGGTTGGTGAGCTGATCAAGGAGAAATCCAAGAACGCTCAGTTTATAGTTGTTACTCTCAGGGAAGTTCTTGCGAGCTTTGCGGACAGGCTTATAGGTGTTTCTGCAAGAGGCGGTATCTCCAGGGTGTTTCCCCTTGAAAATCTCTCATCCATTGTTGCTCAGGAAGAGACAGCTTCCTGAGGTTGACAGGACAATCAGGTTGTAAAATTAAAAGCCATGATCAGCTCCCTTTTTAGATCCCTCTGTCCCAACTGCGGAAAGGACATCAGTTCCGAACGTTTGTTCATGGGACTGCCCTGTGAAAGCTGTTTACCTGAGCCTGTTGACAGGAATAACCTGTGCAGGTATCTGACAGAAGGTGAGTTAAAAAAACTTTGCACCATAGAAGAGGAAATTGAAAAATGGGAGGATACGTTTTTAAAAATAGTTGGTTCTGACCCCTGGAGCCTCCAGAAAGGATGGGCAAAGAAGGTTTTTCTTGGGAGGAGCTTTGCCCTCCTTGCACCAACAGGTGTAGGAAAAACTACCTTTGGAATAGTTACCGCTCTTCACCTTGCTCAGATGGGAAATAGAATTTACATAATAGTTCCAACAAAGGTACTTCTCTCTCAGGTCAAAAAACGCCTCACAGGAGCTGGAGCAAAGAGGAAGTGGGTTTTGACGGCAGAGGCAAAAACACCCAAACAGAAAAGGGATCTTATCGACAAGCTTGAGAAAGGGAATTTCAGGATTCTTCTGACAACTTCCATGTTTCTTTATAAGAATTTTGAAAAGATAAGGGAATGCGGAAACTTTGACTTCATTTTTATAGATGACGTTGACTCATTCCTCAAAACCGCAAGGAATGTGGACAAGGTGATCCAGCTCCTTGGCCTTGACGAGGAGGATGTCTTAAGAGCACAGGAACTGATCAGATTAAAAGAGAAAAGAAACAAGTCAGAGAAAGACTGGGCGGAAATAAGGGCATTGACTGAAGAAGTAAGGGAAAGGGCGTCAAAGGCAAAAGGTGTTCTTGTTGTCTCTTCAGCAACGAGCAATCCGAGGTCAGGGAGGGTTAAGCTCTTCAGGGAACTCCTTGGCTTTGAAGTGGGCAGGCCTTCCATGTTCTTGAGAAACATAGTTGATCTCTATGAGGAAGCACAGGACCTGGACAGAGCGTTGCTCCAATGGGTCAAGAAGCTCGGTGGTGGAGGACTTGTTTTTGTTTCCTCTGAGAGGGGAAAGGAAGGCGTTGAGAGAGTTGTTAAATCTCTAAAGAAGGCAGGAATTAAAGCTAAAGCCTACGATGAGATAAAGGACTTTACTGCCTTTGAAAAGGGAAAGGTTCAGGTTTTGGTTGGGATTTCCTCCTTTCGGAACCCCCTTGCAAGGGGAGTTGACCTCCCACAGTCGGTGAGATATGCGGTATTCTTCGGAGTGCCGAAGATCGTGATAAGGCTGAACATTGAAACGAGCGTTGCCCACCTCCTCTGGGCACTCCTCTCCCTTAGGCCCCTCGTGGTAAAGAAGTTGAGGGACAGGGTTAAAGAATACGATGGCTGGATCCAGAGGCTCAGGAGATATTCATATATCAGTGAGGACTTCATTGACAGAACACCCGACCTTGGAAAGAGGATAGAGGATCTCAGAAGCTCAATAAAGTCTTTTTTACTCCTGCCACAAGTAAAAAAGCTCATAGAGGAATCTGAGGAGATCACCCTGAGTAGGGAGGACGACGATTATATCCTTTCGGTTGCAGACGTTACAGGTTACCTTCAGGCTTCGGGAAGGACCTCAAGAATGTATGCTGGTGGTATTACCAGGGGTCTGAGCGTTGTTCTGGTCGATGACAGGAGGGCTTTCTTTAACCTTACAAAGAAAGTCAGGTGGTTTAATGAGGATGTTGTATTTAAAAAGGCCAGTGAAGTCGATCTGGAGGAAGTAATTTCCGAGATTGACAGGGACAGGGAGAAGGTGAGGCGGATCCTTGCTGGTGAGGAGGTCGTAAAAAGGAAGGAACACATAAAGCCGGTACTTGTTGTTGTTGAATCACCAAATAAGGCGAGAACAATTGCGGGGTTCTTTGGTAAACCCATTTCAAGGAGATTTGGTGATTTTGAGGTTCTTGAAATCACCGCAGGAGACCTTTATCTCATGGTAACCTCTTCCCTTGGGCACATTCTTGACTTGGCAAGAGATCCTGGTTTTCATGGTGTTTACGTTGAAAACGGTGAGTTTATCCCGGTTTACGAGCCCATTGAAAACAAAGAAGCTACAATAGATGGGCTCAGGAAGATATGTGAGGAAGCTGAAACTGTATTTATTGCAACCGATCCCGATACGGAAGGTGAGAAGATCGGATGGGATGTTGCAGGGGTGATTAACCCTTTCGTTAAAAGTGTCAAGAGAATAGAGTTTCATGAGGTTACGAGAAAAGCCATTCAAAGAGCCTTGAGTGAACCAAGGGAAATAAACGAGGACCTCGTAAAGGCTCAGGTGGTGAGGCGTGTTTCCGACAGATGGGTTGGCTTTGAAGTTTCAAAGATACTTCAGAAGGTCTTCGAGAAGGCCTGGCTCTCTGGAGGTAGAGTTCAGATCCCTGTTCTGGGGTGGGTAATTGAAAGGGAAAAGGATTACAGGAAAAAGAGGAACGTTGTCTCCATTACCTTCAGAGAAAACGGGAAGTACCTGAGGCTTGACTTTGAGTTTCAGGACAAGAAAAAGGCAAGAGGCTTTTACGATTCCCTCAAAGAGATAGAGGTTACTGCCCTTGAGGAGTTTGAAGAGACCCTATCACCTCCGCCCCCCTTTACTACTGATACTCTACTCAAGGAAGCTGACGACCGGTTTCGTTTCGGAGCTGGAAAGATAATGTCTTTAGCCCAAGACCTCTTTGAGCGTGGTCTTATAACCTACCACCGAACGGACTCCATAAGGGTCTCCGACACGGGAATTGGCGTGGCAAAAGAGTACATTTCCGAGGAAATCGGGAGGGACCTGTTCAGAGGTAGGAAGTGGTCGGAAGGGGGAGCCCACGAGTGTATCAGACCCACCAGACCAGTGGATGGGGAGGAGCTGAGGTCTGTGATCCTCTCGGGACAGTATCAGGACCTTGGCAGGGACCATATTTCCCTCTACACTCTGATCTTTAACCGATTTATGGCTTCCCAGATGAAGGACTGTAGGGTAACTTCCCGCAGAATCCTTGTAAAAGCTGGTGAGCTGAGCATTAATAGAACCATCAGGACAAAAATAGTAGAGGATGGCTTTAACCTGATGTGGTCAGTGGAACTCCAGCCTTCCCTTGAGGGCAGAATAAATGTTGAAAATATAAAAACAATTGCAGAAGTTCCGGGTGCTTACCTCTTTACCCAGGGGTCATTGATTCAGGAAATGAAGAAGAGAGGTATAGGGAGACCATCAACCTATGCGTCGACGGTAGAAAAGCTTCTTGAGAGGGGCTACGTGATTCAAAGAAATGGTTTTCTTATTCCAACAAAGCTTGGAAAGGAAGTTTACGAGTTTTTAAAAAAGCAGGAAAAGATAATGCCCTTTGTTTCAGAGGAATTTACAAAGGTGCTTGAAGAGTATATGGACGAGATTGAAGAAGGCAAGAAGGACTACAGAAAAATTTTAAAATCTGTATTTAAAGATATAATTAAGCTTAGTTCAGGGGTTAGGAGGTAAAAGGTGAACTATCATCCTCTTCTCATATATCTAACCGTTGGACCACTACTTGCAACCTACCTTTCCTATATCTTGTATTTCACTGTATTACGTAGCTTTAACTTCCCTTTTTACTTTGGTGTAACAAACCATGCCTTTGCAAGCCTTCTTGTTATAGGGACTGTTCTGACAGGATTGTCTGCCCAGAAACTTGAGTACGTTCAGCAAAAGGTTTCCTTTATACTGATGACTCCTCACAAGTGGCTCGGAATAGCTCTTGCAATTCTTACTGTTGTTTCCTTTATATACTTCTGGATGAAACAGGTGGATTCCAGCAGGAAGCTGGGATTTTTGATATCTCTTTCAGGTTTGATTCTTACGGTAGTTGTCCTTGTCCTCGGGTGGCAACTGCGATTGATCTTCTTTTAGGATCGGTGTATCTTTTAGCCTATGATTGAGAAATACAGTATCCTATCTAAATACAGGGGTCCTGAAGACCTCAAAAAGCTTTCCATAAACGAGCTTTCCAAGCTCGCAGAGGAAGTCAGGGACTATATAATTCAGGTGACCTCCCGTAATGGCGGACACGTTGGTCCAAGCCTTGGAGCCGTGGAACTTACCATTGCTCTGCTCAGGATCTTTGACCCTCCAAGAGACGTTATTATCTGGGACATTGGTCATCAGGCTTACCCATGGAAGATCCTCACCGACAGAAAGGAGGAGTTCGTAACCCTAAGACAGCACGGTGGAATCGCAGGGTTCCTGAGGAGGGAGGAGAGTTCCTACGACTTTTTCGGTGCAGGCCACAGCTCAACTTCAATTTCCTCTGCCCTCGGATTCCGCATGGGAAAGGACCTTAAGGGAGAAGAGGACTGGGTGATCGCTGTTATAGGGGACGGAGCGATGACAGCTGGAATGGCCTTTGAGGCTCTAAATAATGCAGGTCACCTGAGACCTGATAAATTCATAGTAATTCTGAACGATAACGAGATGTCAATCTCTCCAAACGTTGGTGCAATATCAACGTACCTTAGTAAAATAATCAGCGGTCACTTTGTTCAGGAAACCAGGCAGAAGATAAAGGGATTGCTTTCTCATCTTGGAGAAAGACCACTCAGACTCATGAAATTGACGGAGGAGTTCCTGAAGGGACTTATTTCACCGGGGATCATCTTTGAAGAACTGGGATTTAACTACATAGGAGTCATTGATGGCCACAATATTGAGGCTCTTGAGAGGACTCTGAAAAATGCAAAGGACATTAAAGGACCAGTACTTCTTCACATTGTGACTAAGAAAGGAAAAGGATACAAGCCGGCGGAGGAAAATCCCGTAAAATGGCACGGCGTAGCACCTTACAAGGTTGAATCTGGCGAAATTATCAAGAAGCCTTCTCCACCAACATGGACTTCTGTCTTTGGTAAGGCGATCGTAGAACTTGCTGAACAGGACCCTTCAATTGTTGTTGTAACACCTGCCATGAGGGAAGGTTCGGGTCTCGTTGAGTTTTCCCAAAAGTTTCCTGACAGGTTCTTTGATGTAGGGATCGCTGAACAGCATGCAGGAACCTTCTGTGCCGGTCTTGCCTGTGCGGGGCTAAGGCCTGTTGCCGCCTATTATTCAACTTTCCTCCAGAGGGCATACGACCAGGTAATCCATGATATTGCTCTACAGAAGCTCCCTGTTGTTTTTGCAATAGACAGAGGTGGTCTCGTTGGTGATGATGGGCCTACCCATCACGGCGTCTTTGACCTTTCCTACCTCAGGTGTGTTCCCAACATGATAGTTTCAGCCCCAAAGGATGAGCAAGAGCTAAGGGATCTACTATACACCGCCCTCAAGTCAGACAGACCCTTTGCTATAAGGTATCCAAGAGGTCCTGCCTACGGTGTTCCTGCTGAGGGTTTTAGAGAGGTACCAATTGGCAGGTGGGAGGAGCTCGTTGAGGGTGAAGAGGTAGTTGTTATTGGTATCGGGTACACCGTTTATCAGGCTCTCAAGTCAGCTGAGGACCTTTACAGAGAAGGTATCAGGATTGGAGTTGTTAATGGCAGGTTCGCAAAGCCAATTGATG
>JALTVH010000230.1 GCA_027049085.1 Aquificaceae bacterium
GTTGCTACAGCGGTGGAAAGATGGTTCTACTTCAGAAGGGTAAGGCTAAGCGACTTTAAGAGCTTCAGGGAGCTGGAGATAGAGCTAACACGGGGTCTCCAGGTAATAGCAACAGTTGGTTTTAATGCACCCTATGTTGGGCTTCTTGGAACGGTACTCGGGATAATGCTTACCTTCTATAGAGTCGGGGAACTCGGATTTGCGGATACGAGAGAGATAATGGTTGGTCTTGCCCTTGCTTTAAAGGCGACCGCCGTAGGTCTCCTTGTTGCAATACCTTCCGTTACCCTTTACAGATTCCTCTACAGGAAAGCAAAGGTCATCCTTTCACGATGGGAGATAGAGAATGGAGGATAGGGAATTCTCAGGTATCAATGTTGTGCCCCTCGTTGACGTTATGCTTGTTCTCCTCACCATCACGCTGGTTACAGCCACCTTTATCAGGCAGGGAGAGCTTCCCGTCAACCTCCCTTCCTCTGAAAATCCGGAACCAGGAAGGACACACTATGCTATTGAAATAACACTGACGAGGGAAGGAAGGGTTTTTCTGAAAAACAGGGAAGTCAGTATTGATAGACTTAAGAAAGCTCTTTCTGGTTTTGATCGTCAGACCCCTGTTAATTTAGTGGCAGACAGAGATCTGAGAATCCAGAGCTTTGTCAGAGTTATGGAAGTCCTAAACAGGCTGGAATTCAGAAAGGTGAACCTGATCGTTAAGAGAGATGGGCTTTAGGTCATCCCTTTTACTGTCTATGGTTATCCATCTGCTCCTGGTTGCAGGCGCCTGTGAGCTGTTTGAATTTACGGGGCAACCCAGTAGGGATATTAAATCCTTGACAGTGAGCCTCGGGAGTGTGGAGGTGAGTCAGCAGATCGCTAAGAGAAAGTTAAGGTCTGAAAAACCTCAGAGGAAAAAGGAAGGAGAGGCCAGATTGGTAAGGAGTATGAAAAGGAATGTATCAAAATCAGACAAATACCTGCAGGCCCGAGAGGTAAAAAGTTCACCCAAAATCCAGCCTAAAGCTCAGGAGATGGCAAAAGAACCTGAACCTGAGGATTCTGGAACCTCAAGAGCTGAGAATGAAGTCTTCCGTGAGGAAATTCCTAGGGAGAGCTACGAGGAGGTTTATGAGAGGGAAAACCTTAATAGGATCAGGAAAGCGATAGCCAATTATTTGAAGTATCCCTTCATGGCTAAGAGAATGGGCTGGGAGGGGACTGTTATTGTAAAATTTACACTCCTTCCCGGCGGGGACCTTGAAGAGCTCAGGGTTGAAAAAAGCTCCGGTTACAGGATCTTGGATGATAGCGCCCTTGAAGCTGTAAGGTTTGCACTAAAAGAATTTCCTGATCCTGTAGAAAGGGTAACGATTCTGGTGCCGGTTGTTTTCAGGATGGAGAGATAGTTGCCTGTTTTTACAGTACTCTGGTAGTAAATTCAAGGAGGATCTCATTAAAACCTTCCGGATTCTCAAAGGGTGGAAGATGGGCGGAGTTTTCAAGTTCAACGTAAGTTGATCCCTTTATCCCGTCTGCGATCTTTTTAACAACCTCTGGGGGTGTTACTTTATCGTCGTCTTTTCCAGCAACCACGAGAGCTGGGAGGTCAATGCATGCAAGGAGGTCTGTGCTGTCCCTTCTCTCTGCGAGGGCTTTAAGGGTCTTAATTATACCCTCCTCGGCCGCCTTTTCCATTATTAACCGCAGGTGGTTCATCTTTTGAGGGTCCTTTTTCGTTGCGGGGGAAGTTTGATTTTCAAGCATCATGTTAATCAGGAATCCTTTGCCCTCTTCTTTGACTCTTCCGATTAGGTTGTAGCGGGCTTTTTTACCTTCTGGTGTTTCCCCTTCCGCTCTTGTAGAAACGAATACCATTCCCGCTAAAAGATCTCTGTAGCGCCTGAACATGTCAAAGATAATGTAACCGCCCATGCTGTCACCCACTGCAATGACCTTCTTGACACCGAGTTCTGTAAGCTTACCCACTATGTGGTCAGTGAGCCTTTCAATGGTTATATCTCCGGGAAGGTTGGGACTGTTGCCAAAGCCGGGATAGTCAGGTGCTAAGTAGGGAATTTTCTTCTCTTCAAGGGCTTTAAACTGATGGAAATACATCTCTGAGCTCAAGGGGAATGCATGGAGGAAAAGCACAGCTTTCGGTACTGAGATCCTCATGCAACACCTCCCTGTCTTTCCTTTGCAAGGATCCTTTCAAGAAACTGCATGTCTTCTCTATAAGTAACCTTTATGTTCCAGAAGGATCCCATTACCACTCCCACCCTGTAGCCGTAGCGTTCAAGGAGGCTCGCATCGTCGGTTCCGTAAAAGCCTTCATTCCTTGCTCTGAAGTGGCACTCCAGCAACACCTTGCGTTTGAATCCCTG
>JALTVH010000231.1 GCA_027049085.1 Aquificaceae bacterium
GGTGGTCAACCCTGAAGGTGGGTCCCTCGTTGATTAGAACACCACCAACCTCTGCATTTTTTATAAATTCCCAGGCTGTTTTTATATCGTTGGTAAAGACCCCCAGCTGAAGGCCGTACTCCGAACTGTTGACGAGATCCAGCGCCTCATCCACCTCTCTGTAAGGGTCAACCACAACCACGGGTGCAAAGGCTTCTTCCCTGAAAAGCCTCGTTTCAGGAGGAACAAGGGACACAACGGTCGGTTCAAAGAGGGCGGTCTTCTCCGCACAGGCAACACCTCCCACCTCGAGCCTTGCGCCTTTGCCGACAGCCTCTTCTATCCACTCCCTGACTCTTCCAACTTCACTTGTCGCTATCATGGGACCTACGTCAGTTTCTTCATCCATGGGGTCTCCCACCCGAAGGGTCTTTACACGCTCTTTAAGTTTATCGGTGAATTTCTCAAAGACCTCCTCCTGTACAAAGACCCTCTGAACCGAGATGCAGACCTGACCTGCGATAGCATAACCACCCAGGACCGCCTTCTCAACCGCCTTCTCAAGGTTTCCGTCCCTGTGAACGACAATGGCAGAGTTGGATCCAAGCTCAAGGACAACCTTCTTTATTCCCGCCTGTTTTGTGATTATCTCGCCGACCTTTTTGCTCCCTGTGAAGGAAACTACTCTCACCTCTGGATGAGTGGTCATTGCCTTTCCCACGTCTCCGTAACCGGGAAGAACGGACAGAGCACCTTCGGGCAGACCTGCTTCCATAAGGATCTCAGCAAGCATCAGGGGGGTAAGGGGCGTCCTTTCTGAGGGCTTCAGGATAACTGAGTTTCCACAGGCAAGGGCAGGCGCTACCTTGTGCATTGAGAGATTGAGGGGAAAGTTAAAAGGAGTTATGGCAGAGACTATTCCCACAGGCACTCTTATGTAAAAGCCCACCTTTCCGACACCGTTTGGGTGGGCATCAAGGGGGAAGGTCTCACCACCGATTCTCTTGGCTTCCTCCGCTGAGAAGATGAGGGTCTGGATCGCCCTTGCAACCTCTGTCCTTGCCTCCTTTATTGTTTTCCCAACTTCTAAGACAAGGGTCTTTGCAAACTCTTCCGCCCTTTCTTCAAGAAGCCTTGATGCCTTCATCAGTATCTGATACCTCTGGTTTGCGGTGAGAGAGGATATATTCTTGAAGCCTTCCCTTGCCCTTTCAATGGCCCTGTTGACGTGTTCTTCCTTGCATAGGGAAGCCCTCCCGATTACCTCACCTGTGTATGGGTACACTACCTCAATCCACTCCCCCGTATCAATCCACTCACCGCCGATTAGGGCTTTTTTCTCAATCATGGCGGTTCCTCCTCAGCCCTTCTTTTCCTCCTTTTTCTTTTCATACTCGGGCTGGAAACCTATCACCGCTTCCTTGGAAAAGGTAATCTTTGTTGTCCCGTCCACCTTAAGGGTGACGGTTCTGTCACCTATCTCTGATATGGTTCCCCAGATACCTGAAGAGGTGATCACCCTGTCACCCTTTTTCAGGCTCTCAATGAGCTTCCTGTGTCGTTCCCTTTCCTTTTTCTGGGGCCTGATGATCAGAAAGTAAAATATTGCGAAGATACCAACAAGGAAAAGGATCTGGAACAGGATCGCTCCTCCGGGGCTTGGCTGTCCCTGTCCCTGGGCAAAGGCTAAATCTATCATCTCAATCCTCCTTCCAGTACTCCTCAAAGGCGATCCAGGTTCTTGGAATTATAAACTCAAGATTGTCCCAGGTCTTCATATATTTTAAACGTTTGCGCTCAGCTCTGAGGAGGCTCTCACCAAGAAAATCCAGTGCAGACTCGCCGTATTCCTCGGGATCATCTTGGGTAATAGCCTTTCCAGCAAGTTCACCGGTCAGCACCGCATTGGCGATCCCACCGCCCGTTATTGGATGGCAGAAACCCCCCGCATCACCACAGAGGAGGACCCTGTCTCTAACAGGTTGCTTTGGTCCCTCAGCGGGTATCCATCCTCCTGTTCTTGAGAGGATCTTTTCAGAGATTAGACCCGAATGCACCACTTCCCTGAAAAATTCTCTAAGGCTTTCCATCACATTGATTCCGAAAGATGGATCAACACCAACCCCAACGTTTGCAACGTCCCCCTTTGGAAAGACCCAGCCGTATCCTCCCGGAATATAGTCCCTGAAGAATATAAGCAGATCGTCAACCCTTTCCCTCAGCAGTGAGGTGAACTGGGCGGTTGCAAGGAAACTACCCGTGCTTGGCCCCGTGAGCCTTGCCAGTCTTGACCTTGGACCGTCAGCACCTATAACGAAGTCCGCTTCAACCTTTAGAATCTCCCTCCCATCAATTCTCTCAAGCACCGCCCTGTTTCCCTCAAAGCCTTTGAAGAAGGTCC
>JALTVH010000232.1 GCA_027049085.1 Aquificaceae bacterium
CGTTGATGATCCTGAGGAGATGGAAAACTTCCTTGACAGGGAGGTGACCGCCCATATAGTCTTCCCCGTTGAGGTTGAGGAAGTCAAGTGCCCAGCAAGGATGGTCAACGTCCAGGAACTGCCCGATGGCAGAATTAAGCTCGGCTTTGAGATGTTCATTGACGATGCGGACATGGTCAAGGTCAGGTTTTATGTCTATTCACGGATCCGGGAAATCCTCAGGGAGTGATGAGGTCCTCCTTGAAGTAAAGAGGCAGGTCTTTCATCTCCTTGCCCTTTCCCTCTGGTCGGTTCCGATCCTTTACTTTCCCTTCTGGCTTGCCCTTCTGACCTTTGTGGTTGTCATCGGCGTCAACCTCGGTGTAGTTCTTAAAGTTGAGCCCTACAATTCCCTTTTCTCTGTTTTTATCCGCCATCTTGAGAGGGATTCCAACCTCCAAAGGCCTGCCCTTCAGGCGCTTTATGCCAATCTGGGGATATTCATCAGCTTTCTGATATTCGGCAAGCTTGCCCTTGTTGGTGTTGTCGTCCTTGCGGTGGGAGACAGCTTCTCAACCTTTGTGGGAAAAATCTGGGGAAAACGAAGGATCTTTCACTCCGAGAGCAAGACCGCAGAGGGAACTCTTGCCTTTTTTATTTCTGTTTACATCTGTATTTTAATTCTTCTTGAAAATCACCGCGAAGCGGTCCTTATTAGCTCTCTCTCTGCCTTCCTTGAATCCTTTGACCTGATCCCAGACGACAACCTTATCCTGCCCCTCTTTGCATGCTCTCTTGCCTACCTTGTGTGATAGGTGATGAGGGCGTCAAGGAGGTTTCTTGCCTCCTCGCAGAGGCTATCGCTGGCTCTGAGGCGTGATGTGTCCCCTTTTTGCCACAGTGTTAGGATTAGCCTGAGGGCGCCGGCGCTCACCTCGTAATCGCCCTCTTTAGTGAGGGATCCGTCAGAGAGCCTGATCCTTGCCCTGCCCCTGGGCGGTTTCTGGGAGAGAAAGCGGGGGGTGATTCCTGCAAATTTGATGTAGCTTAATCTGAGTAGCAGGCTGAGTATACTGGACCTTCCGCGGGGAGGGGTTTTTAGGAAGGTAAGGAGATTTTCAAAAAGCCTGTGGTCGTAGAATCGGACGTGCCTGAGGATGAAGTCGCAGACGTGGGACATCCAGAGAAAGCGATCGTAGTCTCTGCTGAGGCGGGAAAGGGGCTGAAGGTCTGTGAAATCCTGGGGGAGGATGATCTCACCGCGCTGACGGTAGTCAAGGGTCATGGTGTTGAAGGGTTCAAAGACGCCGTGGAACCTGTGGTCTGGGAGGAGAGCATCCCTCACAAGCAGGTCTGCTATTCCGCTGTGGGAATAGACCTTTGCTATGAGGTCAGTGTCTCCTGCTCTTCGCCTTGTAAGGACAAGGACCCTGCTTCTGACCGCCACGATTACCTTATAATACTTTCTCTAAACACTTCCATGGAGGTGCGCCTTGCCACTCCTCTTTGAAAGGATAAAGGATATCAGGAACCATCTTGAACGGCTCAGGTGCGACGAGGGAAAAAGCATAGGCTTTGTGCCCACCATGGGCTACCTTCACGAGGGCCACAAGGCTCTCATAAGGGAATCAAAGGTACAGAACGATGTTACCGTCGTCAGCATATATGTGAATCCCACCCAGTTTGGTCCCTCCGAGGACTACGAGAGGTATCCCAGGGACCTTGACAGGGATATGGCCATCTGTGAGGAACTCGGCGTTGACGTTGTTTTTACTCCCTCCGATGAGGAGATGTATCCAGAAGGTTTCTCAACAAACGTGAATGTGTCCTGCATTACTGAAATCCTTGAGGGCGAGTTCAGGCCCGGCCACTTCAGGGGTGTGGCAACTGTGGTGTTAAAACTCCTTAATATCGTCCAGCCGGACAGAGCCTACTTTGGCGAGAAAGACTACCAGCAGCTCAAGGTTGTTCAGAAAATGGTGAAGGACCTTAACCTTCCTATTCAGATAATTCCTGTTGAGACGGTCAGGGAAAAGGACGGCCTCGCTTTCAGCTCCCGCAACGTTTACCTCAGCGAGGAGGAAAGGGATTCAGCTCTTTCTATCTACAAAGCCTTTCAGCTTGCCCAGAAAATGATCAGCGAAGGTAAGAGGCAGTCAGAGGTTTTAATAAATGCTATGGAAGATCTGATAAGGTCACACCCCCACGTTACCAAGATTGACTACATAACCATTACAGACCCCGAGCTTTCGCCTGTACAGGAAGTCAGGGAGGGAGACAGGATTCTGATAGCCCTCTGGGTTGGGGGAACGAGGTTGATAGACAACTGGAAGATAAAGTTATGAGGATCCTTTTTCTTGGGACCCCGGAGTTTGCGGTTCCATCCCTTGAGGCG
>JALTVH010000233.1 GCA_027049085.1 Aquificaceae bacterium
GGTGTTGCGATAAGAAGGTGAAAGAGAAGGATCCACTTTTTCATTCCCTAATGGGCGCGGGAGGACTCGAACCCCCAACCGGGCGGTTATGAGCCGCCTGCTCTGCCAATTGAGCTACGCGCCCTGCAGGTCAAATATTATAGACCTCTGGAAATCGGTAGGCAAGTTCCTGAGGGATATCCTCTCAGGTTACGGCGTACCCTCGGACACCAAAAGCTTCGAATGAGATACTTACATGAATATGCAGGTAGAGTTTACCAGACATTTCTGGTTGAGATGGGAAAAGCGGAAGGAGGATATGCTCAGGAACGGGGTAACTCCAGAGACGATAAATAAGGGCAGGGAGTGGAGAGTAAAGAAGGTCGGAGACAGGTGTTTGAGGATTGTCGCTCAAGCTCAAAGGGATAGATTAGAGATAATAAGAGCGTTCTTTGATAGGACGCTCAAGAGGAAAGGGCTATGCGGATAAGGTATGTTCCAGAGACAGATACGCTTCTGATAGACTTTAAGGAAGAACCTGTTGCAGACAGCGAGTTTATTGAGGAGCTCGGTGTTGTAGTTGACTACAACAAAAGAGGGGAAGTTGTAGGGCTTGAAATACTTGACTGGAAAGAATTTCAAAGTGAAGGCAAAGAGCTGAACATAGCTTTGCCCCTGGCTCTATCTTGAAATTAAATAAATTTGAAAGGCGTTAAGATATCACCTTATCACCTGTTTCTCAATCCCAAAAATGTTCCTGTAAAGCACTGAGTCTATCCTTTTAACCCTGTGTCTCTCTCTGGGAAGCTCATCGACCTCAACAAAGTAAAGGCAGTTGGTTACGCACTTGGAAACGCAGGAAGGGAGCAGACCTTCCTCCACCCTTTTGTAGCAGTAATCACACTTCTCAACCTTCTGATTTGAGGGATTGAAGGTGATAGCACCGTAGGGACAGGCTATGATGCATGCCTTGCACCCTATACAGAGCAGTTCTTCAAGGTACACTATTCCGTCCCCTTCTCTCTTTCTCATTGCGCTTGTGGGACAGGCAAGAACGCAGGGCGCGGGATCGCAGTGAAAGCAGTTCATAGGGAGAAAGAACCCGTCGGGCTCAGCGGAAAGGCCCTCAATGCGGAATACCCTCATTGGTCTTATGTTCAGGTTTTCTATTCCCTTTTCCTGAACACAGGCTACCTCACAGGACAGACACCCTATGCACCTGTCAAGGTCAATGAGCATAACGGGTTTCTTCATCTCAGAAGTGCCCTGTCAATCAGGATCAGAATGAATATAAGAATGGCTGGGGATATGTCTATCCCTCCGAGGTCAGGGAGAATGTTTCTTATTGGTCTGAGCATTGGCTCAACAATGCGGTCAATGTACATGTAAAACCTGGACTCCCTCATCTGGGGAAACCAGGATCCGATGGCGTGGATTATAACGAGTATGATAAGGATCTGGATGAATAGGTGGAGAACCTTGATGACCATTACTCCACCCACTCAAGGATGGCCATCTGGGCGGAGTCACCCCTTCTCCTTTCGGGAAGCTTTATGATCCTTGTATAGCCTCCGTTCCTCCCATCAAACCTAACGGCGAGCTCCTCAAATACCTTTTTGACCGCCTCTTTATCCGGGAGTAGCTCAAGGGCCCTCCTTCTTGAAGCAAGGTCTCCCTTTTTGCCAAGAGTTATAAGCTTTTCCGCAAAGCTCCTAACAGCCTTTGCCCGCTCAAGGGTAGTCTCTATCCTCTCCTCAAGGATAAGGGACCTTGTCAAGCTCCTGTAAAGAGCCTTTCTCTGCTCTTTGGTCCTGTCAAATTTTTTCTTTTTTACCCTGTGCCTCATCTCCCATCACCTCTTGCTCTCAATGTTCAATCCAAGACCAAGCCCCATTTGCTTGAGGGCTTCCTTGATCTCAGCAAGGGCCTTGCGACCTATGTTCTTGGTGCTCTTGAGCTCCTCTTCCGTCATCTGTACGAGGTCGCCTATGGTGGTTATTCCCATCCTCTTTAGGGAGTTCAGTGCCCTCTGGGAGATGTCCAGCTCCTCTATGGAAAGGGTGAGCTTTTCGGAAAGCTCGTCAACGGGAATTGGCTCCTCAAGGGTGGGAACCTCGTAAGAGATGTGCTCAAGGAGGGCGAGGTGCTTCTGAAGGATCTCAACCGCTTCCTTAACAACGTTCTCGGGGGGCTGGGTTCCGTCGGTGGTTACCTCAACGATAAGTCTCTCGTAGTCCGTCCTCTCGCCTACCCTGGTAGGTTCTATTCTGTAGCTTACAAAACGTACTGGAGAGAAGTCTGCATCAAGGAGGATCCAACCCGTCTCACCTATCGCTTCCATCTCTTCCGCAAGAACGTAGCCCTTTCCTCTCTCTATCTT
>JALTVH010000234.1 GCA_027049085.1 Aquificaceae bacterium
GAGTCGCTTTTGAAGGACTTTGGACTCCTGAGCCTCCAGAATCAGAAAGCCTACACCCTCTCAGGGGGCCAGAAGAGGAGGCTTGAGATAGCAAGGAGCCTTATAACTAAACCGTCCTACCTCTTTCTTGATGAGCCCTTCGCAGGGCTCGATCCCATAATTGTGGGCGAAATACGGAAGGTGGTCAGGGACCTCAAACACCAGGACATCGGCGTTTTGATTACCGACCACAACGTAAGGGAAACGATCAGCATAGTTGACAGGGTCTATATAATCTCGGAAGGTAAGATAATTGCAGAGGGAGAGCCCGTTAATGTCGTTGAGCTTCAGGAAGTCAAACAGACTTACCTTGGTGAAGACTTCAGACTTTGACCAGGTCCCTGGTTTCAGAAAAATAGTAACCCTGTCCGAACTTAATTCCCATCTTCCTCACCGTCTTGAAATCCGCATCATTTTCTATGTGCTCAGCAACTATGTCTATGGAAAACCTTCCCGCCATCCTGTTAATGCTCTCAAGGATGGCCCTGTTGTAAGGATCCTGGCTTACGTTCCTGACAAACATACCGTCAACTTTTATTAGGTCAATGAACTTGATGAAGTGTCTCATATTGGAGATTGAAGAGGAACCACTACCGAAATCATCCATCACCACTCTGTATCCCATTGACTTTAATATCTCAAAGTAGTCAAGAGCCTGCTTCAGGTTAAAGAAGGTTTCCTTTTCAGTTATCTCAATGAACACCCTTGATCTGAAGTGCTTTGGGATCTTGGCAAGGGCGGAAAGGACGTTACCCCTTTCAAGGGTCATCGGAGAAAGGTTTATAAAGAAGCAAAGGTTGTTCAGTCTCTCGCTCCCTATTATCCCTTTGAGTTTACCTATAGTGTAGGTATCTATCTCCTCTATGATGCTGAGGTCCTCAAGCTTTCCTATGAATTTTCCAAGAGGTATGACCTTTCCGTCCCTTACAACCCGGAAGAGAAGTTCATAACCATAGATCGTGTCCCTCTGGATGTTGTATATGGGCTGAAGTTCATGGGTAACTGATCCGCTGTGGAGGAGGTCAACGAGGTCCTTTTCCTTTCTGAACCTTGTGAGATAAACCTCCCTGTATTCATTACCCACAAGTATTGAAGTCCTGTTTTTGCCCTCGCTCTTGGCTTTGTAAAGGCTAATATCTGCTATGGCAAGGAGCTCACCCGGATCCTCCGTGTCCTCAGGATAGCTTGCTATACCAAGACTCACGGTCACATAAAGGTACCTGTCTCCAAATACCCAGAAGCGATGGTTCTTTATAGAGTTCCTCATCCTTTCTGATAGCTCATAGGCACCTTCTTTATCTGTCTGGGGGCAAAGGATCGCAAACTCTTCACCGCCGTATCGATAAATGGTATCGGTGTCCCTGATATTCTTCTGGATGAGCCTGGCTATTTCCTTTAGTACCTCGTCGCCGATCTGATGACCGTAGGTGTCGTTAATAACCTTGAAGTTGTCAAGGTCAAGCATTATAAGACTTAAAGGGTTTTTGTATCTCTTTGAAAGCTTTCCGTAGCGCCTGAGGTCAAGCTCAAGCATACGCCTGTTGGGAACTCCTGTAAGGGGGTCTGTTGATGCAAGGTGGCTAAGCCGCATCATCCCTATAAGATGCTGTGAGACGACCTTGAGGTAGCTTTCGGTCTCCTTATCAAGGTCCTCATTGAGAAGGAGGCTTACAGAGCCTTTTGCTTCAGTACCAAGGTTAAAGAGAATAAGCCCAATACATCGCTGGCCTGAGGATTCCTTTATGCAAATGAGCTCCTCACCTCTTCCCGTCAACCCTTGAACTTTGGATCTGAACATGGAGACCAGAACCTCAACATCCTCTTCTTTAAGCCTGTTGGAGGGAACAAAAACGCTCAGTTTGCCAGTCTGCATGTCCTGTGCAAGAAAGAGGGAGCCTTCCGTTGAGAGGATTTCGTCTAATCGGTTAAGTGTAAGACGAACATATGCACTTGCCTCCTCTGGTGAACTGACAGGATTGAAAGCGGTCTCAAGGATCAGTTCCATCTTCTTCAACCTTCTCGCGGTTTCGTCGGAATAGCCTTTGAGGAGCCTTGCGATAAGTCCAAACTCGTCCCTTGCACTCAGCAGTTCAGTGAAATCAACGGAATAGTTGCCCCTCTGAAGCTCCTGCACCACCTCCCTCAGTTTCCTGACCGGATGATTAACGAGCCTCGCCCAAAGGAGATAGGACAGGCTTAGGAAGAGCAGAAATATAAAGTACAGGCGAACATAAAGGATTATCCTTTCCCTGATCAGGGCTTTAATCATGTTGGTTGATGATATGACAACGTACATATCAGCGTTGGAGTATGTGTTTTCAAAGGATACGAATATATCACCCTCCTTGACTGATGGCTTCTGCCCAAAATAAAAGAGAGCCCCGTATTTAGAAATGGCACCAAGGTTCTTATTGAGGATCTGCACAAGATGGGGAACACTGTGGCAGAAGGCATATACCTTTTCTCCAACCTTCAGAACCGAGATTCCTATCCACTGGTCAGGGATCAGGTAGAAGTACATAGGCCTGGAACCTGCTTCCCTGATGGCTTTTTCCACCTCAAGAATGCTCACCGGACCCTCGTAAAAGTCCTCCGTCCTTGCACAGAGAATGTAATTTCCCAGGAAAGGATCAAGACTTTCCTTTCCGTACCTGTCAATGAGGAGAGCAAGGGACATATCGCTCTGAAGGATGGTCAAAATGGTATTGTTTATAGCGGTTGTTCTGAACATAGCCGCCCTTTTTGCTGCTGTTGTGAGTTCTTCTTTAACCTCTCTGACTGACTTGTAAAGGTCCACTACAAAGGCAAGGACCATAGAGCAAAGGATCAGTATGGCAAATAGAATTATGACTTTCAGAGGATAACTGCGGATCTTCAGCCTGCTTTCCAGAAAGCCGTTGATTCCTGCAAGTAGGGACACTTTAGATCCGGGCAACCATTATATAACATAATCCCTTTTCCGACCGATGCGTTAAAATCATTTCCAATGAAAGTTGAATGCAATCTCCACACAAAGATAGTTAACGGGGAGGAGCTTACAGAAGAGGATTATCAGGTCCTCAGCGAGATAATAAAGGACGTCCTGACCTTCATGGCAAAGGAAAGGATAATACCCTCGCCCCAGAACTACGAGAGATGGTTCAAGATATTCTGCTATGTACGGGAAAACCGCCTTAACCTTTCCAAAGCAGAGCTGGTTGACCTCTACCTTGAAAGCTATCAAACAAAGGAAGGGCTCACGGCGGTTGAATCAGCAGACCTTGTTGAAAGAATAGCAGAAGAGCTTTTCAACGAAATCCGCAGCCTTATTAAAGGAGCGACCCACCATACCGACGAGATATCAAAAGGCGGTGAGAAGCTTGAGGAGATTGCAAAGGAAATTACAAGCAGTGATATCCAGAGGGTCCTTTCAAGGATAATGCAGGAAGTTAAGGGGCTCAAGAACCTCAACAGGAAATTTATCCAAAAGCTTGAGCTCCAGACTCAGGAAATTGAGAAGCTGAGGGATGAGCTCAGAAAGGTCAAGGAAGAGGCCAACGTTGACGCCCTTACAGGACTCAGAAACCGGAGGTCCTTTGAGAGGACCCTTCAGGAATTTTACAGGGATTACAAAAAGTTTGGATATCCCTTTTCTTTGATAATGATGGACCTCGATAATTTCAAACAGGTTAACGATACCTACGGTCACCTTGTGGGTGACCGTGTTCTTAAAGAGATTGGGAACATACTGAGAAACTACTTAAGGGCAAAGGATGTGCCTGCAAGGACGGGGGGAGAAGAGTTTGCTATCATCCTTCCTGGAGTCACAAAGAAGGAAGCGATAATGGTTGCTGAGAGGTTAAGACGGGTCATATCCAAGCACAAGGTCAAAGTGGACTCCTCTGAATTGTCAGTTACCGCGAGCTTCGGAGTATCTGAAATAAACGACGATGTTGAAGAACCCGAAGACCTTCTCAGAGAAGCGGACAAAAACCTTTATCAGGCAAAGAGAACGGGCAAGGATAAGGTCGTGGGCTAACTTCAGGCGACCTTTACTCCCCTTCCGAGGAACTTTCTCAAAAAGAGTCCCGTGTAAGATTTATCATTCACCGCTATATCCTCTGGTGTCCCTACGGCGACAACCTCACCACCTCTGTCTCCCCCTTCCGGTCCGAGGTCAATTATCCAGTCGGCGGACTTGATCACATCAAGGTTGTGCTCTATAACCACAACTGTGTTGCCCCTGTCAACGAGCCTCTGGAGTACGCCTATTAGCTTTTTTATATCATCCATGTGGAGTCCCGTGGTTGGCTCATCAAGGAGGTAAAGGGTTCTTCCCCTTTCCTTCTTTGCCAGTTCCCTTGCAAGCTTTATCCTTTGAGCCTCTCCCCCAGAGAGAGTGGGTGCCGGTTGACCGAGGCGAAGGTATCCGAGACCCACATCCATCAAAAGCTGAAGCTTTCTCCTGAGGGAAGGGATGTTTTCAAAGAATTCCAGGGCTTCTTCAACTGTCATATCAAGGACTTCAGAGATGCTTTTCCCTTTGTAAAGGATGTCAAGGGTCTCCCGGTTATACCTTCTGCCCTTACAGACATCGCAGGTGACATAAACAGGTGGGAGAAAATGCATCTCAACCTTCAGCACGCCCTCTCCCTGACAGGCTTCACACCGACCTCCCTTGACGTTGAAGGAGAACCTTCCCGGTTTGTAACCGCGAGCTCTTGCCTCGGGGGTGCTGGCAAAAAGCTGTCTTATCTGATCAAAGACCTTTGTGTAGGTAGCGGGGTTGGACCTCGGGGTTCTACCAATTGGAGACTGGTCAACGTTGATGACACGGTCGAAGTGATCGAGGCCCTCAATCCTTTCAACACCTTCGGTGTTTTCCCTTGACCCGTGGAGAACCGACCTTGCGTAGCGGTAAAGGACATCATAAACAAGTGTTGATTTCCCGCTCCCTGACACGCCCGTTATACAGACAAAGAGACCGAGGGGTATCTCAACGCTGATGTTCTTGAGGTTGTGTTCCCTCGCACCCATGATCCTGAGGAATTTATCCCCGGGCTTGCGTCTCTCTTCCGGGAGGGGTATCGTCTTTCTACCCGAGAGGTACGCACCCGTTAGGGAAGAGCCGTTTTCCTTGATGTCTTCAGGTGTACCTACCGCCACCACATACCCACCGTTTTTGCCTGCCCCGGGACCGAGGTCAACTATGTAATCAGCTTCCTCAATGGTTTCCGGGTCATGTTCCACAACGATTACAGTGTTTCCAAGGTCTCTGAGCTCCTTTAGAGTCTTTATCAGCCTGTGGGTATCCCTTGGATGAAGCCCTATAGATGGCTCGTCAAGGACATAGAGAACACCTGTCAGTTTTGAACCAACCTGAGTTGCGAGGCGTATCCTCTGCATCTCTCCGCCGGAAAGGGTCGTCGCACTCCTTGAAAGGGAAAGGTAATCAAGCCCAACATCAACGAGAAAGCCAAGCCTCTGCTCTATCTCCCTGATCAATCTTTCACCGATTAATAGATCTCTCTTTTCAAGCTTTTCTGGAAGATCCGCAAACCATTCCTTTGCCCTCCCGACAGGAAGGTCAACAACCTCCCAGATGTTCTTGTCGTTAACAAGGACGGAAAGGGCTTCTTCTCTGAGCCGTGAGCCACTGCAGGAAGGACATGGCTTTTCTATGATGTAGTCCTCAATCTCTTCCCTGATCCTTTCCGAATCGTCCTCCAGGAACCTCCTCTCAAGGTGCCTCACTATCCCCTCAAACTCAAAGTCATCAAAGCCCCCGTAAAGAACAAACCTCTGAACCTCCTCGGGAAGATCACCGAAAGGTGTACGAGGGCTGTAACCCATTTTTCTTATAACATTGGCAACGGGGAATCTGAGATAACTGAAGAGGGCAGATTCCGCAATTCTCACGGAGTTAACGGCAGGTTTTCTGAAATCTATAAGGAGATTGACATCTATCTCCCATTTTACCCCCAATCCCTTGCAGGACGGGCAGGCTCCGTAAGGTGAGTTAAAGGAAAAGAGCCTCGGTGAGAGCTCAGGTATAGTAAATCCGTGGTCAGGACAGACAAGCCTTTCACTGAAGAGCTCTTCCCTTCCTTCCTCAACATCCTCAATCTTCACAAGACCACTGGCAAGCTCCAGGCTCCTCTCAAGGTCCGTCAATAGCCTTGAGCGTTCCTCTTCCTCAAGGGTCATCCTGCTTACTACTACGTCTATATCGTGTTTTTTATTTTTCTCAAGGGGCGGGACCTCTATCACCCTCCTCAGCTCACCGTCAACCTTTACCCTGGAAAATCCCATCCTGTCTATATCCCTCATCAGATCCCTGAATTCTCCCTTCCTTCCTCTAACTACGGGCGCAAGAACCATGATCCTCTTGCCACCGTACTTTTCCCAGATCTTCTCAAGGATCTCATGGGCAGAGAGACCCTCAAGGATCCTTCCGCAGTATTTGCAGTGAGGCTTTCCTATATTCGCCCAGAGAACCCTGAGGTAATCGTAGATCTCCGTCACAGTTCCAACGGTTGAGCGTGGATTCTTGGAAGTGGTCTTCTGGTCTATCGCTATTGCAGGCGAGAGCCCCTCAATGTGGTCAACGTCGGGCTTTTCCATGATTCCCAGAAACTGCCTGGCATAGGATGAGAGGGACTCAACGTAGCGTCTCTGACCCTCTGCGTAGATGGTGTCAAAGGCAAGGGATGACTTTCCCGAACCTGAGGGTCCGGTGATAACTACAAACTTATTTTTGGGTATCTCAAGGTCTATGTTTTTTAGGTTGTGCTGTCTTGCGCCTCTGATGAGGATCCTGTCCATAATCTATTCAATTTAATTCCCTTGAGTAAACTTCCACCCTGTTTCTGCCCTCCTTCTTCGCCCTGTACATCGCTCTGTCAGCCATACTTATCAGTTCCTCAAGAGAATATTCTCCCCGTCTCCCGGCAGATACTCCAGCGCTAACAGTAAGCCTTATCTTTTGACCGTTAAAGCTGAACTCCATATTTTCAAATTCCTTCCTAATCCTCTCTGCAACGTGATAGGCTTCATCTACAAAGGTGTAAGGAAGTAGGACTACGAATTCCTCTCCTCCGTATCTCACGGGTATATCAGTTCCCCGTATCTTTGACTTCAGGAGTTTTGCAAAGCTCACGAGAACCTGATCACCGTAACTGTGTCCGAAGGTATCATTAACCCTCTTGAACTCATCAAGGTCAAACATAATGAGAGAAACCGGGTAAGAGTAACGCCTTGCCTTCTCAATTTCCCTGACTGCCTCCTCCTCAAGGTAAAGTCGGTTGTATATCTTCGTCAGGTGGTCCTTTATAGCCTTTTCTATAAGCTTCTGCTTCTCAATCTCCTCTCTCACGATGAAGGAAAAGATAAAGGCAAGGTTCTTCAGAATCTTTCCGTCTTCTTCAGTAAAAGGTTTGTCGTTGGTGACTCTACCTATGGATAAGCTTCCTATGGGTTTGCCGGTTCCCATGATCGCAATCAGCTTTGCCTTCAATCCTATGCTTTTCCATACAGGTACAGCCTTGGGATAACTCTGGTAATCGTTGACGATCATGTAACCTTTTCTAAGGGCCTCCTCAAAGGCAGAATCCTTAACAGGAACCCTGAAAAGGTTAGGATCGTAACCTCTTATCAATTTATGAATTGAGCCTGAAACCCTTGTGTAATAAATGTAGTCCCCTTTCAGCTCAGCGATTCCCGCTCCGTCCGCCTCAAAAAGCTCAGCAACCTCATCAAGGATTCCCCTCCAGTTATCCCTCTCGTATTCCTTCTGGGCAACCCTTTCAATTATTGAGAGCAGCTTCTCTATCTTTTCTTCACATCTCATTACTGGACCTCATCGGTGATCTTTATAAGGACACCCCTGTCGCCTGCCCTCGCCTCCGTAGAGCCTATCAGGTCCCCCGTCTGAGCTTGAGCCCCCGGCGACCTGCTTATTCTCGCTGTCAATATCAATTCTCCCTCAATAAACCTGTCGGGACTGATCTTGTTCTTACCCGTAATTTTAAATTTAAAAGGAAATTTTGGATCTGTAACCCTTAGCACTGCCACGGGCATCGGATTGTCCTTTTTCTTAACCGCAATGATCAGGAAGTGTCTTTCCTTCGGAATCTTTTCCTGGAGGGATTCATCAACGACTACCCTTCCAGCAACAAACTGTGTTCTGTATCTCTCAAGGAGTTTTTTACCTTCCTCGCCCCTGTACTTTTCAGGAAGTTCCTGGCATGAAATAGTTGCCAGTAAAACAGTTAAAAGAAATACCAGCCTCAAAATCTCACCTCCTTTACGGACTTTCTCTTCCAGTATCCCGCAGAAGTATTAAAATCGTAAAGGGCTTTCTGTAGCTCTATGAGTTCTGATATACCTTTCAGTGCAAGGTCAAGGAGGAGCTTAAGCTCATCTCTTGTGAAGGTAAATTCCTCCCCCATCGCCTGAACCTCAGAGAGTTTTCCATTGCCTGTTGCAACCACATTCATATCAACCTGTGCCATTGAGTCTTCCTCAAAGTTAAGGTCAAGCAAAGGTTTTCCGCCTATCACACCTACGCTTATTGCAGCTACAAAATCTTTAACTGGAACTGTTGGTATTATCCCGTCCTCATAGAGTTTAATCAGAGCGTCCGTAACAGCGACAAAGGCTCCCGTTATTGATGCTGTTCTTGTTCCGCCATCTGCCTGAATAACATCGCAATCAACCCAGAGAGTTCTCTCACCCAGCTTTCCAAGGTCAACCGCTGTCCTCATTGCCCTTCCGATCATCCTCTGTATCTCGTGGGTCCTGCCGCTGATCTTTCCCTGAACCGATTCCCTTATGTTTCTGGTATGAGTTGCCCGCGGGAGCATTGAGTATTCGGCAGTTATCCATCCCTGGCCTTTTCCTTTAAGGAAAGGAGGAACAGTGTCGGTCACAGATGCTGTGCATATAACCTTAGTGTTTCCGAACTCTATGAGGCAGGAACCCTCGGGATTAGTCAGGTAATCCCTGATTATCCTGACAGGTCTGAGTTCATCGTTCTTTCTGCCGTCGCTCCTCATTCAATCTATTCTAATGGCTTCTGCTGAGCCTCAGCCCGGGAATACCTCAACTCTGTTTTTCCCATTGGTTTTGGCAATATAAAGAGCCTTATCTGCCTTAAGGATAACCCTGAAGGCATCATCACCGTCCTCAACCTCTGTCACTCCGAAGCTCGCTGTCACCGAAACCTTTGAGCCCATTCCAACTGACTGGATCTTCTTCCTGAGCTTTTCCGCAACACTCAGAGTTTCCGTTATCGTTGTGTTGGGAAGGAGCACCACAAACTCCTCGCCTCCCCACCTTGCGAATATGTCAGTTCCACGAATACTATCCTTTACAACGGAAGTTATCCTCTTGAGTATCTTATCACCGAAGAGGTGTCCGTACCTGTCATTGAGAGCCTTAAAGTCATCTATATCAAAGAGGATCAGTGAGATAGGCATCCTGTACCTCCTTGAGCGCTTTATCTCTTTAGATAGAACCTCTTCAAAGGCCGGCCTGTTCATGATCCCCGTGAGGCTGTCAGTTCTTGCAAGGCCTGACCAGACATCCCTGTACGTCTCGGACATCCACGCATAGAAGTAGAGGATCACAGTGATCAGTGAGAAGCTAAAGTAGGTATCAATAAGCATGGAAAGGGATACCTGAGGATTTATGAAAACGAGGAAAAAGTGTATGATCAGGAATCCCGCTGAGAAGAAAAGCCCTTTTCTGCCGAAAGCAAGGAAGACAACAGGGGGTATAGCAGTCATCCATACCAGAGATGATTTATCTTCCGGGAGCTCATCAAAGACGGCAGAAAACAGCACAAGGCTGAATAAAGATATTGAGATTAAAGCCATGACGTTGAAGTTCTTGTATCTCCTTGCAATAACAGGGTTAAGGATCAGAGCTATTGCAACGATGGTTTCAAACATGGAAACGATAAGGTCACCCTCAAATACATCTACAAAGGCGTAAATAAGGGATGCTCCAGCACCGATCAGTGACAAAGAACCAAGAAGAGCCACCCTGAGAAAGGACATCCTGTAGAGGTGCTCGTTAGTGAACCTCTCTTCCTCAGGAATTAGACTGTCTATTAAAGCCTTGAGGTTCCCCTTGACTCCCATCGGGACAGGAAAAATTAAATCACACCCCCCTTTAGTTAAAAGGATAGCATAAATTATTAGTATGGCTGAAAAAAGAGAAGAACTCAAAACAGAAAGCCTTGAGGAAGAGATCGAAGAGATCAAGGGCGACCTCAGGAGGCTTTTTGAAAGGATCCTGCCCCCGAGAGAGGTAAGGGATGAGGTTCTGAAGAACCTTTACACCATTGAGCTGTCCTTCATGAAGATAATAAAGACCCTCGTTGACTACAAGGTTCAGACCCTTGAGGAACTCACAAGAGAGAAACCTAAAAAGAAATCAAAGAAGATAGAGATTGAGTAGTTCAGAATACACCGCTTATCACCTGCCCGCATCCCCTGCACCTGTTTCCATCCAGGGCTAAAGAGTTTACAGTAAAACCTTTTCTCTCAATAACGACCTTTCCGCAGGATGGGCAATAGGTTGACTCACAATCGTTTCCCCAGAGGTTGCCCACATAAACGTAATTCAGTCCCTCTTCCCTTCCTATCCTGTAAGCAAAAAAGAGTTCTTCCTCTGGCGTTGGCGGAAGGTCAAGGGCTCTGTAATGGGGAAAGAACCTTGACAGATGCCAGGGAATATCAGGACCAAGCTCACTAACAATCCAGCGGGCTATTCCCCTGACCTGTTCCCTGTCAAGATAGCGAGGGACAATGAGCGTAGTGAGCTCTATCCATTTGCCCGTGCTGTGGAGGTACTTTATGTTCTCAAGTACAGGATCAAGCCTGCCCTTTGAGTATTTCCTGTAAGCATCGTCAGAAAAGAACTTCAAGTCTATGCTGTAAGCATCCATGCAGCGGTTGATCTCCTCAAGAGG
>JALTVH010000235.1 GCA_027049085.1 Aquificaceae bacterium
CGGTTGCCCTGATCATTTACAGGGAAAGCAAGTCAAACACCGTTGAAACCGCACGCCTTGTCTGGGAAAAGATTGAGGACCTCAGAAAGATAGCACCGGCGGGTGTTAGCATTGATGTCAACTACGATGCGTCAGTCTTCATCAAGAGGTCTGTCAGCGACGCCCTCCACGAGATAGCGATAGGGAGTCTGCTAACCGCCCTGATGGTCTTCCTGTTTCTGGGGAGCGTGAGGTTCACCCTGATTCCCATTTCAGCGATACCGATCTCAATACTCGGTACCGTCTTCGTCCTCTACATGACGGGAAACTCCCTCAACATAATGAGCCTCATCGCCCTTGCGGTTGCTGTGGGGATAGTTATTGACGATGCGATAGTGGTCCTTGAAAGCATATACAGGAGAAATGAAGAGGGTCTCAGAGGGACCACCGCCGCAGAGAGGGGAACCAGGATAGTTATCTTTGCCCTTCTTACCTCAACCGCTTCCCTGATAGTTATCTTCGTTCCCGTGCTTTTCCTGAAGGGACCGATCGGGACCTTCTTCAGCGTCTTTACCCTGACCCTCATAACCGCCATCGGCATATCCTTTCTCGTTTCCATCTCTTTCACACCGATGCTCTCAGCAAGGGTAGTCACTGCTCAGGAAAAAAATCCCTTCATGAGAGCCTACGAGGGCTTTGAGGCGGGCTTTGACAGGGCACTGAGGTGGTCTCTCAACCATAAGGCGGTCATCCTGGTCCTCTGCTTTGGTACGGTTGCAGGGGGGCTTCTGATTGCCAAAGCGACAAAAAAAGAGTTCTTCCCCCTCGTGGATGAGGGGCGCTTCATTATCAGGTTTGAAACGCCTCTGGGGTCCTCCTTTGATTTCACCAACAGGAGAGCAAGGGAGCTTGAGAAGGTTCTTATGGAGAATCCCTACGTCCTGAGGTACGGAATGGCTGTGGGAGAGGGACTTATAAGTCCTACGGTCAACGGAGGTATGTTCTTCGTAACTCTCAAAGACAGGAGAGTCAGACCCCACCAGGGAGTGGTTATGAACATGGTGAGGAAAGAGGCAAGGAAGATTAAGGATATAAAGGTGTCCGTTGAGGTGCCCTCCGTCGTAGGTGCCAGAGGCGGAAGGCAGGTTGATATCCAGTACGTCGTGAGGGGCGATTCCCTTGAGGAGCTCGGAAGAATAGCAGAAAGGCTCAAGAGGTTCCTTGAAGAGGCGGGCGGATACACGGACATAGATACCGACATCAGAATAAACCAGCCAGAGGTCAGGATAACCGTTGACAGAAACAGGCTTGCAGACCTGGGGATAAGCGTTGAAGACGTGGGCAACACCCTCAATGCAATGTTCGGCAAGCTATGGGTAGGCACCTACGAGCTCGGTTCGGAGAGCTACGACATCTACATCAAGGCAAGGGAAGATTTTTTAAAGACCTATGAAAACCTTAAGAAGGTTTTTGTGAGAACCAAAAACGGTGACCTTGTGCCCGTCACTTCGGTAATAAAGTATGAGCTCGCTCCTGGTTACACAGTCATAAACCGCTACAACAGACAGTACTCCTTCATCCTCTTTGCCAACCTTGAGGACAAAACTCTCGGAACCGCAGTTGAGGAAATTGAGTCCTTCCTAAGGAAAATCCTTCCCCCTGGCTACACCTACGAGCCTGCGGGGGCAACCAAGGAATTTCAGAGGGCCTTTAGGGGGCTTGCCTTTGCTCTGCTCGTGGCTGTTATCGGTGTTTATATGGTCCTTGCCTCCCTCTTTGAGAGTCTGATCCATCCCTTCACGGTAATGCTGACCCTCCCGCTCGCTGTCTCCGGCGTCTTTGGACTCCTCTATATTACAGGCAACAGTATCAGCGTCCCCTCCTATTTCGGGATAATTCTTCTGGTCGGTCTGGTCGCAAGGGACTCGGTTCTCTTTATTGAGAGGATCATACAGCTCCGCAAGGAAGGTGAAAGCGTCAGGGACTCAATAATGAAGGCAAGAAAGGAAAGGCTAAGGCCTATCCTGATGACCACCCTCACAATCATGTTTGCCCTCCTCCCCGTTGCCCTCGGTCTGACGGAGGGAGCAGAGCTCAGAAAGCCCCTTGCCTTAGCGGTGATCGGAGGACTGACAACAGCACTCCCCTTAAGCCTCTTTGTAATCCCCGTCGTCTATGAAATCTTTGAGACTCTGCGCCGCAGATTCAAAACAGTCACTTCCTGAACATTGGCTCAACTGGCATTATTAGCATGAGCGGTTCCTTCTTTTTGGGAGCCTTCTTCTTTTTTGTCTCAACGGGCTCGTCTATGACTGTTATGGTGTCGCTTGCCCTGAAAAGCTTCCCATCCTT
>JALTVH010000236.1 GCA_027049085.1 Aquificaceae bacterium
GGTGTCAGTGAATCGGCCTCAAAGGCCGTGGGCCTGATTGAGAAGATCCTTGAAACCGTTGAGAGGGGAATGGAAGCATCAAACAAAGCAAGCATGGCTATCTCTGACCTCGCTGAAAAAATGAAGGATGTTGACATCAAAATCTCTGCCCTTGCTACCGCAGGGGAAGAGGAATCAAAGACCGCAAACCAGCTCAGTGAATCCGTGCTTGAACTGAGAAACCTTGCTGATGAAGACAGAAAGAGAGCGGAAGAGTTAAGGTCAATTGCGAGCAGAACAATGGAAGTGCTTAAAGCTCTCCTCGGCGACCTTGACAGACTGACCCTTGACGTTTTCAACATTGAGAAGGCAAAGGTTGCTCACAACATGTGGAAGCTCAAGCTCCTCAAGTTCTTAGAAGGTGAGCTTGAGATGGATCCCTCAGAGCTCGTTGACCACACCCAGTGTTACCTCGGAAAGTGGTACTATTCTCAAGGAAGAGAGTACTGCGGTCACCTTCAGAGCTTTAAAGATATTGAGAATCCTCATATTGAACTTCACAAGCTGGCAAAAGAGATCTACGAGCTTAAAAACTCAGGGAGGGTAGAAGAGGCTAAGCAAAAACTTCTTTCCGTCAAGGAAGTTGCGAGCGTAATTGTTTCAAATCTTGATAGGCTGAAGACAGAATGTGCAAGATCCGATTAACCATACTTAAGCAAGTTTGGAGGAACTGAAATGCAGGAAAGCAAAGTCAATGAATGTGCCAAGTATATGGAAGAGCTTTCTAGGCTTACCGAAAGCCTTATGAAGATAGCCAAGCAGTCAAACCTACTGGCTCTCAACGCAGCCATTGAGGCGGCAAGAGTGGGGGAATCAGGAAAGGGCTTTGCTGTTGTTGCCTCGGAGTTCAGGAAGCTGGCTGACAACACCTCTAAACTCTCCAAGGAGATCAAGACGATCGTGGACCAGATAAACGAGAGCCTTTCCATGGAGGAGGAAGATGGGGATTGAAAAGAGCCACGCCCTCCCCGACATCCTTGAAACGGGCAAGAACGAGCTTGAGATAGTTGATTTCAGGCTCTATGAAGACAGAGAAGGTGAAGAGGAACCCTACGAGTGGATATTCGGAGTCAACGTGGCAAAGGTCAGAGAGGTTCTGAGGATCCCCCAGATCACCAAGGTTCCCAATATGCCACCGGAAGTTGAGGGAATGGCAGAAATCAGAGGAAAGCTCATACCTCTTATAAGCCTTGCCAGGTGGATGGGGATAGATGAGCCAAAGGAAAGGAAAAAGTTTATCCTCCATTTAGAGTTTCTGAGAGAAAACGTTGGCGTCATAGTTCACGATGCCAAAAGAATACGGAGGATCTCCTGGAAGGATATCAAAAAGGCACCCGATACCCTTAACACCAAAATGGGCGGAAGGATAACGGGCGTGGTGGATACAGAAGACGGACTCCTGATAATCCTTGATTTTGAGGGAATTCTCCACGACATAGGGCTCCTGAAGATATTCCACGAGGCTGAGGCAAAGGAAGAAGCGAGAGAAACTAAAAAGACCTTCACTATACTTATTGCAGAAGATTCTGCAGTTGCAAGGAGAATTCTCAAAGACATACTTGAATCAGCTGGCCACCAGGTGATAGAGAAAGAGGACGGTGCTCAGGCATGGGAATATCTTTCTCAGCTCCTCAACCAGGCCAGCAGCGAGGGCAAAAGCATAAGGGATTACCTTGACCTTGTTATAACGGACATTGAAATGCCCAATATGGACGGACTGACCCTCACAAAGAAGATAAAGGAAACTGTTGGATTGATGGGCCTTCCTGTTATCGTAAACACAACCCTAAGCGATGACTCAAATAGACAGAGGGCTTTCAGAGTGAGCGCCGACGGCTTCATCGTCAAGTTTGATGCCAAAGAGCTGATTGATATGGTGAATAAACTCGGTGTCAAAGAGGAGTGAGCCATGATCAATGAGGATATGAAGGATATCTTCAATGAGTTTGTTGTTGAAGCAGAGGAAAACCTCAGCAAGATAGAGGAGAATCTCCTTGAGCTGGAGAAGGATCCTGAGAATGAGGAGATACTCAACGCCACCTTCAGGGCAATGCACACCCTCAAAGGGGGCGCAGGCTTTCTCGGGCTTGAGGCAATAGTTGAAACAGCCCATGCAGCAGAGGATGTTCTGGGAAAGATGAGGAGTGGTGAGCTCAGGCTTACCCCCGAAATCAATGATGCGATCCTTGAGGCCGTTGACTTTATAAGGAACGCACTACCAAGGTATGAAGCAGGCGAGAGCGTTGAGGTACCCCTGGACCTTGTATCCAAACTGCGGTCTCTTGAGCAGGGTGATCAGGTTCAGGCACAATCCCAGGGGGGAGAAGAACAGCAGGAAAAGGATTCTTCACCCATTGACGATCTCCTTGAGAGGTACGGCTTTACTCACCTCAAGGGCAAACCCGTAGAGGTTATACTTGAAGAACTCATCCTCTTACCACCCGATGAAAGACCCCAGGAGTTGATCGATGAACTTGACAGAATCATGAGCACCGGGGAGGTACAGCCTGGAGTTAGTGAAGAGGCTGACAGAGAAGCAGATGAAAAGATGATAGAGGAGATAGAAGAGGTACAGAGACAGGAACAGCAGTCCAGACAGCAGGAAGAGAAAAAGGAAGAGCTCCCGATCAGGACCCAGACCGAGAAGGTTCTTAGAATTGACGTCAAGAAGATAGAGGACCTAATGAACCTTGTGGGTGAGCTAGTTCTGGAAAGGAACAGGCTCCTGAGAGTCTTCCAGAGGCTCCATGAGGAGTTTCAGTCCAAGACCGTTGACGAACTTGAAACGGTTATGTCTTCCATGGACAGGATAGTCGGTGACCTCCAGCTTGCTGTCATGAAAACGCGGATGCAACCAGTTAAACGGCTCTTCCAGAAGTTTCCGAGAGTTGTAAGGGACCTTGCAAGGATGCTGGGCAAAGAAGTAGAGCTGGTTCTTGAGGGGGAAGATGCAGAAATGGATAAGACAGTCCTTGAAAGGCTGGAAGAACCTCTCATTCACCTGATAAGAAACGCGGTTGACCACGGTATTGAAGAACCTGAGGAAAGAGAGAGACTCGGAAAAATGAGAAAGGGTGTCCTGAGGCTAAGCGCCTATTACCACGGGGACAGGATATTCATTGAGGTAGCGGACGACGGAAGGGGGATAGATACAGAGAAAGTGAAGGCAAAAGCTCTGGAAAAGGGACTTATTACCCCAGACAGGGCAGAGAAGATGACAGAGAAGGACATCCTGTTCCTCATATTCCACCCCGGATTCTCTACAACCGAAGGAGTTTCTCAGGTCTCGGGAAGAGGCGTGGGAATGGACGTGGTCATGAACACGGTAACAACCTTCAGGGGCACAATAGATATAGAAACGGATAAAGGGAAAGGAACAAAGATAACCCTCTCATTCCCCTTGACTGTCGGGATAATCCGTTCCCTCCTGGTTTCTGTCAACGGCATGTACTTTGCGATTCCTATTTACTCAGTTCAGGAGATCATCCAGGCAGAAGATGCAGAGATCACAACGGTCTCGGGCAAAGACGTGCTAATACTCAGGGAGCTGACCATTCCTCTTATAAACCTCGGTGAAGCCCTTGAACTTGGCGGTGGTGATATTGGATACGTAATAGTGTCTCAAGTAGGTAGTCAGAAGGTTGCCTTTACCGTTGAGGACCTCTTTGGTGATGAGGAGGTTGTTGTCAAACCCCTCGGAAAGATCATAGGAGAGGTTCAGGGAATATCGGGTGCAACGATAACAGGGGACGGAAAGGTTGTTCTGATCCTTGACCTTGACGGGATCCTCAAGAGAGAAATGAAGGCTCTCAGCCTTGTGTGAGGAGGTAAAGATGGCAGATATAGTTCCTGTTGGCGAGACCAAGCCCGAAGCGGTAAGCGAGGTAGAGGAGTTTCTTGGAATATCCCTTGAGAAAGAGCTGATCGGACTCTCCCTAAAAGAGATCCTCACCATTTCCAAAGTCCTTGACATCGTTAAGGTCCCCTACACTCCCCCCTACATAGTGGGCGTTATCAACCTCAGAGGCGAGATCCTCCCAGTTCTTTCCCTCAAGCAGATCCTCGGGCTCAGCGAGAGCAAGGAACCGACAAGGATAGTTGTCCTTGACTCAAAGCATGGAAAGGCGGGAGTACTCGTTGATAACATAGTCGGCGTTATAAGAATTCCCCAGGAGAGGTTTGAGCCGAATCCAATGGCAGGACGCTACAGCATGTACGTTAGCCACGTTGCCCAGACAGAGTATGGACTCATGGAGATCCTTGATGTGGGGAGGATAATGGACACGATCGTCCAGTCAGAATAACATTTAATACGGTCTTTTTCACATAACTTGACAAAAACTCACTAAAGGTCTAAAATAAAGAAAAAGAAACCGAAGGAGGTCGGAAAATGGCGGAAAAGATTCTGGGGATAGATCTCGGCACAACAAACTCTGTGGTATCTGTCACTGTTGGTGACGAACAGATAGTTATTCAAAACCCTGAAGGTTCAAGACTGACCCCTTCGGTGGTATCCTGGACAAAAGAGAAGGAGATCCTTGTAGGTGAACCTGCAAAAAGGCGCGCGGTCCTTGACCCAGAAAACACCATATACGAATCAAAAAGATTTATAGGCAGAAAGTACGAGGAGGTCAAGGAGGAGCTGAAGAGAGTCTCCTACAAGGTGGTTGCCGACGACAAGGGAGACGCCGCCTTTGATGTCCCTAACGCAGGTAAGATCGTTCGCCCCGAAGAGGTCGGTGCCCATGTTCTGAGAAAGCTCAAGGAAGCGGCTGAAGCCTATCTGGGAGAAAAGGTAACCAAGGCTGTGATCACAGTTCCCGCTTACTTTAACGAGCGCCAGAGACAGGCAACCAAGGATGCTGGAAAGATTGCGGGGCTTGAGGTTATGAGGATCCTCAACGAGCCCACCGCCGCAGCGCTCGCGTACGGGCTTGATAAGAAGAGCGACGTTAAGATCCTCGTTTATGACTTCGGGGGCGGAACCTTTGACGTCTCAATCCTTGAAGGTGGCGACGGAGTGATTGAGGTTAAATCAACGAGCGGTGACACCCACCTCGGCGGTGCCAACATAGACGAGAGGATTATGGAATGGCTCATCGAGGAGTTCAAAAAGGAAACAGGAATTGACCTGAGAAATGACAAAACGGCCCTTCAGAGGCTTAAAGAGGCATCAGAACAGGCAAAGAAGGAACTCTCCTTCAAGCTTGAGACTGAAATCAACCTCCCCTTCATAACCATAGATCCCTCTAACAATCAGCCCCTCCACCTGCAGAGAAAGCTCACAAGGGCAAGGCTTGAGGAGATGATAAAGGACATCGTTGACAGGACGATGGAAATAGTCCAGAAGGCTTTAGAAGATGCCAAGCTCAAGCCCTCTGACATAAACGACGTTGTTCTGGTTGGCGGTTCCACAAGGATACCCCTTGTCCAGCAGAGGATTCAGGAATTCTTCGGGAAAGAGCCCCACAAGGGCGTGAACCCCGATGAGGTTGTCGCGGTCGGTGCAGCCATTCAGGCGGGCGTGCTCTCGGGCGACGTCAAGGAGATCCTCCTCGTTGACGTGACCCCTCTGTCTCTCGGTGTTGAGACCTACGGAGGCGTTATGACCACCCTCATTCCGAGAAACACACCGATCCCTTACAAGAAGTGCGAGGTATTCACTACAGCCTCTGACTACCAGACCGAGGTTGAGATCCACGTCCTGCAGGGCGAGAGGCCCCTTGCAAAGGACAACAAGTCCTTGGGTAAGTTCTATCTAACAGGGATCCCCCCAGCACCCAGAGGCGTTCCCAAGATTGAGGTATGCTTTGATATAGACGCGGACGGGATCCTCCACGTTACCGCCAAGGACATGGGAACGGGCAAAGAGCAGTCAATGAGGATAGAGCCTTCCTCAGGTCTTACCCAGGAAGAGATTGAGAAGATGGTCAAAGAGGCAGAAGCCCACGCTGAAGAGGACAAGAAGAAGAAGGAGCTCATTGAGACCAAGAACCAGCTTGACCAGCTCGTGTACAACCTTGAGAAGACGATAAATGAGAACAAGGACAAGATCCCCGAAGAGGAGGTAAAGTCAGCCCAGCAGGTCATTGAGGAAGCAAAGAAAACTGTTCACGAGGAACAGGACGCAGCTAAGGTCAGGGAGATGATGGACAGGGTCCTTCAGGCATCCTCCAAAATCGGTGCCCACATCTACGAGTCTGCGGGAAAGGAAGCTGGAACAGACAAGGGCGACAAGAAGGACAGCGGTGACGACGTCGTTGATGCAAAACCCGTTGACTGATGAAGGAAGAGGTTAAAAGCACGGGCGCACCAGCGCCCGTAGGTCCATATTCTCAGGCTATAAAAGCAGGAAACTTTCTTTTTTTATCGGGACAGATAGGAATACACCCCTCAACAGGAAAACTGAGAGAAACCCTTGAGGATCAAACCCTTCAGTGCCTCAGCAATATTGAGGCGATCCTGAGGTCTGCGGGCCTCGGAAAGGAAAATTTAGTAAAGCTAACCATTTACATGACCGACATCTCAAAGTTCAAAGATGTCAACGCCTTATACGAAGAGTTTTTTAAAGGGGTTGATCCAAAACCAGCCCGTGTGACGGTGGGAGTCAAAGAACTGCCCCTCAACGCTCTGATAGAGATAGAAGCCTTAGCTTACCTTGGCTGATTTCTGGGATAATCTTATTTCTGAGGAGGGATGATCACCCTAAACGTTCGCCAGCCACATGATGAGTCCGCGGAGAGGTCTGTGCTGGGGACCATGCTTGCAGACCCCGAAAACATTCCCACGGTCCTTGAGTACCTCACTGAGGATGACTTCTACATTGAAGAGCACAGACTACTCTTCTCAATAATCGTAAAGCTCTGGCAGGACCACGGAAACAACTGGGACGAGGTGGTCCTTCAGGACTACATAAGGAAAGAGGGACTTGAAGACAGGCTCCCCTTTGACTGGATCCTCGGAATATACGAAGAAGCTGCACCTCTCTCAACCCTTGAGGCAGCCTGCAAAATAATAAAAGAAAAGTCGGGGCTTCGCTCCGTCCTTGAGCTTTCCCTTGACCTGATCAAGGACGTGCGGGAACTTCAGGACTTCAACACCGTAATTGAGACAGCCCAGACCAAGATCTTTGAGATCTCGGAAAAGACCACCGTTACCCATTACTACCACGTCAAGGACGTTGCAAGGGACGTCATTGACATGATTGACCGCTTCAGCAAGACCGAGAGGCTCGTTACAGGTCTTGCCACGGGATTTTCTGAACTTGACATGATGACCACAGGCTTTCACCCCGCTGACCTCATCATCCTTGCAGCGCGTCCCGGAATGGGAAAGACCTCCTTCATGCTCTCGGTTATAAGCCACGTTGCAATAAATGAGGAACAGCCCGTTGCCATCTTTTCCCTTGAGATGAGCAAGGAACAGCTCGTTCTGAGACTCCTTTCAAGCCTTGCGGAGGTTCCCCTCCAGAAACTGAGGTCGGGCTACGTTACGGATTCCGACAGGGAAAAGCTCCTTTCCACTGCCCTTGCCCTTTCCAAGGCAGAGATCTACATAGATGATTCACCCTCTTTAACAACCACAGAGCTCAGAGTCAAGGCAAGAAAGCTGAAAAAGGAAAAAGGTGTGAGCTTTGTCGCAATAGACTATCTCCAGCTCCTCAGAACACCCCTGAGGAAGTCCTCAAGGCAGGAGGAAGTTGCGGAGATCTCAAGGAACCTTAAAGCCCTTGCCAAGGAACTCTCAATTCCAGTCCTTGCCCTTGCTCAGCTTTCAAGACAGGTGGAGCAAAGAAGCGACAGGAGGCCCCAGCTTGCAGACCTGAGGGAATCGGGCCAGATAGAGCAGGATGCGGACCTCATCATCTTCATCCACAGGCCCGAGTATTACAGAAAGAACCCACCGCCCGAGCTCAAGGGGATAGCGGAGCTAATAATAGCCAAACAGAGACAGGGACCTACGGGCATCATAAAGACCGCCTTTATAAAGGACTACGCAAGGTTTGCTCCCCTTGCAGGTCACGTGGGCGAGCCCCAGGAAGAGGTCTTTGAGGAGGAAGATCTCTCGGAAGAGGATTACGACCTTGATTTTTAAAAGCCCCGCCGATAAAATTAACGATCCATCCGGGGTAGCTCAGCTGGCAGAGCGGGTGGCTGTTAACCACCTGGTCGGGGGTTCGAATCCCTCCCCCGGAGCCACAAAAAGACTCCTATCGCTCGTCAGGAGGTCACGCAAAAAGGCTCTGATCAGTGATAATCATTCCCTTGACAGGCTCACCCTCCAGCTCCTTATCCTCTGGTTTCTCTATGAGAGAGGATTATTACGAGATATAACAGAACCGATCGGACAGATCAGGAAGGGAGGAAACACTGCTATCAAAACCATCACAGATGTAACAAACAACCTCCCTCTGAAAACTTTGAGGATTGTGGAAGCTGATGAAGACTTCCCTTCTGAGTGTGAAGATCACCTAAGGAGAACGGTGGAGGTGCTCAGGTTGTGGAACGAAAAGGGCAATCCCATAACTGATCACCTCATAGGTTCCTTCTACGAAACCACTCTTAGCCCTGACGTAAGAAAGGGAAGGGGCTGTTATTACACCCCTAAGGAAATAACCCATTTCATGTGCAGGGAACTGCTGAAAGACTGCAGAGATCCCGAGAAACTCAGGATCCTTGATCCAGCTGTTGGTTCAGGCCATTTCCTGGTCAGCTGTCTTGAGGTATTACTTGATATCCTAAAGAGTTCAGGAAAGGCAGATCCGGACTGCTCACTTATAAGGAAAATCCTTGAGAATAACCTATACGGTGTTGACATAGACGCCACAGCGGTTAAGGTAACCAGGGCAAGGCTTACCCTTGTCCTTCTTGATAAATGCCGTCCACTCCAAGAGTTTACCGATCAGCTTAAAGAACCAAAGCTAAATATAAAGGAAGGAAACGCTCTGATAGGTCCCATCAGAGAGGATGATGATAGCTTCATACCGGATTCATTCAGACCCTTCAGATGGTTTAAAGAATTTCCTGAAGTCTTTTCTGAGAAAGGAGGCTTTGATGCAGTTGTAGGTAACCCTCCTTACGGGAACATACTCCCCAAGCATTACAAGAAGCTGATTGGTAAAAACAACAAGAACATAGCTATAGATTTCATTGAGAGGTCCCTTGAGCTGATAAACGAAAAGGGAAAGATCTCACTCATCATCCCTCACACCATCCTGAGGGCAAAGGGATACAGTAAGTTCAGGGAACTGCTTTGGAGGGAAAGACTGATATGGAAGGTGGTTGATACTTCAAATCCCTTTCCCGGCGTGACCCTTGAGATGGCGGTCATTTTTTTAACCAGGAAGCACAACAGGTATGTGACTCTCCAGTCCCTTAGAGAAAACACATCAAGAACCTTGCCCACAGAGAAGGTTTTCAGTAAAGGAGACAAAAGGATCCTCTTATACAGGGATGAACTTTACGAAAGGGTTATCGGGGAGTGTCCCCTGTACCCCTTTAATGGCAGGCGAGGTCACGATATAACTGTTAAAGCTGAGTTCCTCCACAAGACAAAGAAAAAGGATTGCCTGTGGCTACTGAGAGGAAGAAACATTGATAGGTTCAGACTTGTTTCCAGAAACGGCTACGACAGATTCATACCCAAAGACTTTGCTATTAGGGACTTTTCAAGGGGGGAAATTGTTCTTACCCAGTTCGGGACAAACCTTAAAGCCTCAAGGTTCAAACCGGAGGTCCACTACCCAAGCGGTGGAACGATTGTCCTCAAAACGGAACTCCCTGCTGAAATCGCTCTTATGATTCTCAACTCCCGATTCATCAACAATTTCCTTATCAGGTACACCTTTAATGGTGCAAGGCTCACCGTCCATCTGGACGGTCTTTATCTGAGAGAGATACCAGTTCCCGAAATAGTAGTTGAAGAGGAAAAAACATTGATTGATACGGTGAAGGAAATAGAAGAGATCGTCAAAAGAGGCAACCTAAAGGAAGGACTTATCCTTAACGAAGCCCTTGTCCTTGACCTCTATCTCTTCAGAGATTTTAAAATCCTCAAAGACCTCAGAGTCAACACCGCCGAAGCTGTTATTGAAAAGTTTAAAAAAACATACGGGCACCTTGGGTGGAATCTTATTCCTCAGTGAGATGAATCTTCTTTTCATGAATTGTCTCACCTATAACGCTCACCTCAACATTCATATCCTCAGCAAGTCTTTGAAGATGATCCTCCCTTGATGGATCCACAGTAAAGAGCAGTCCTCCAGATGTCACAGGGTCACAGGCAAGAATGACCTTGGATTCCTCAAGATCTGTTTCCAGGTGTGGAGAAATGAAAGACAGGTTTTCCTTTGCACCCTTTGGATAAATACCCTTTGACACAAGCTTGAGAGCATTACTGTAGACTGGAATCCTGTTCCAGAAAATCCTTGCTCCAGCCCCCGAGTTTCTGCAGATGTTCCACAGATGTCCCAGGAGCCCGAATCCTGTTACATCGGTGCAGGCACCTGCATCCAGCTCCCTCATCAGCCTTGATGCCCTGTCATTGAGAGTCAGCATATTACTGATGGCATCCTCAATGTCTTTCTGAGTAAGGTGACCTTCCTTCAGAGCCTTAATAAGGACGCCTGTACCCACAGGCTTTGTTAGAACTATCAGCTCTCCGGGCTTTGCGCCCTTCTGAGTGACGAACTTCCCGTCCTTACAAACACCCGTTACCGCAAGCCCGAACTTGGGCTCTTTGTCATCAACTGTGTGACCTCCTAAAAGAACCGTTCCGGCTTCCCTGAGCTTGTCAAGGGCACCCCTCATAAGGTCTCTAAACATATCAAGGTCCATATCGCAGTTGTTAAAACAAACTATTGCCAGCGCATTTAGAGGCTCACCACCCATTGCGTAAACGTCGCT
>JALTVH010000237.1 GCA_027049085.1 Aquificaceae bacterium
CAGTAGTTGTACCAACCATATCCTCGCCCTCTTTGAAATTTTAACATAATTAGAATATAAGCAATTAATAAATGTTTCTCAACACTCTATAACCCTCATTTATTTCATCCTTACCGACTCTCTCGCGGGAGAACCTATCCCTCTGGTAGAGCCTAACTATAAACTCAACATAAGGTCCCAGGGGGTGCCCCTTCCATCGTGCAATAACCTCTTCAGGGAGAAGTTCCCCATAGTCCTCCCCCGAAAGCCTCTGAAGCCTTCTAAGGAGCTTTCTGTAAAGGTTTGCAGGGGTTCTGCGCCAACTGTAAAGGTACATGTGGACGAGGATGACACCAAGAAAAGCAAGGGCTGAAACTGATAGCAACCTCTCCAGTAAACTCCTGAAGTTAACCTCCTTAAGGGACATGATCCTCACTTTAACACCTCTCAATAGACCTGCCTGTTTCTTGGCAGAATACTCAACAACATTCTCAAACCAGAAGGAAACGATAGCATCCCTCATCAGGTCAAAGGCAGAGATGTTCCTTACTGCGGGCGACCTGTAAGGTGGTGTGGTGTCTATTCTCACCCACCGTCCGTTAACGTAGGCCTCAACCCAGACGTGAGCCATTGAGTTTGTCACAATGTAGTAGTCCCCGAAATCGTTCTTTATATAACCCTTGAAGCCTCCCACAAGCCTTGCGGGAATGCCCATCATCCTGAGCAAAATGGCGGTTGAAGAAGCAAAAAACTCACAGTTTCCCGTCCTTGATCTGAAAAGAAAGTGCTCAAGGGGGTGCCCTTCATAATCTTCAAGCTTGAGGCTATACCTGAAGCCTTCCTTAAAATAAGAAACGACAGAATCTATTTTATCCTCGGTGGTGATCCTTCCCTCTGAAAGCCTTTTCGACAGTTCCCAAAGGGAGTCAGGCAGATTCTCAGGCACCCTTATATCAACCTCAGAAGGAGGATCATTGGGCCTTCCTTGAGTTGACACCGCGATGTACCTAACGGGTTTGCTAATCGGCCTCGTGCCAGTAAACACACCCCCGCTCGTCTGAATAACCTTTCCGCTATAGCCCTCAAGCCTCAGGATTGAAAGGGGGTAATCAAGCAAAGGGATATAGTTATCGTAGGTAGGTGACAGAATGACCCTGTACCTGTATCTCCTTCCACCGGGATAACTGTGGGAGACGTCCGATCTTTCCTGCACCCTGAGCCAGGTAGTCCCCGTAAATCTGTTAAAGACCGCAACCCGCCAGTAGGCATCCCTGGGAACATCACCGTAAATTCTCATGACAACCGTATTGTCCTGCTGGATCTCTCCGACCTTACCGAGCTCAACGTTCTGGGCTATTCCACTTGTCAGAGACTGCCTTCCAGAAGCCAGGAGGTCAAAGAGGGGTGTATGGGTGCGGGGGAGGAATACAAAGAAGGGAACGCTGAGGACAAAGATCACCAGGGGGAAAAGAACTGCAAACCTTGTGTATGCTTTTAAAAACCCTATTTCAAGATTCCTCTCTCCGAGGTTGGAATAAACGTTGGTAAATAGAAAGGCGATACTTCCAAGAAAGAGCTCATACAGGAAAAAGAGAAGAAAGGATATATCAAACCTGAAGGTTGCTGAGAGGGCAACACCAAACAGGCTGAGGAGGAGTAGCTGGTATATGTCTCTTGGTTTTTTGTCTTCAAGGGACTTGATGGCAATCAGCAGTACCAGAATATTCGCAAAAGGTGATATGAGATTCTCAAAGCTCAGGTCAAGGAGGAAGAAACCGGACATAATAAAGCCGAGAACGGTCAGGACCCACCTCGGCGGATAGTTCCTGAAAGTGAAATCATTGACCGCTCCGATCAAGGTAACAAGGGCAAAGATCAAGAGGTAAAGAGTGTTTGCAAGGCTGTAAATAGCAACGTATGAGCCAGCAATTACAAGGTAAGTTAGGATCAGGCTAATTTTTTTAGGATCGCGCATGCCTCATCCCTAATAGAAGGATGGACGTAAATTCTAAAAATTTCAATGGGCTTGAGAGAAGAGAGAACGGGAGATACTTCCCTTGCAGGAATAAGGGAGTCTCCCCTGATAACCATAACAGGTCCGTCAAGGACTTCCTTGAAAACCCTGTCCAACCTTACGAGCTCTTCAGGATACCTCTCAAGTATCACTTCTTTCGCATGTTCAAACTCATTCTCACTGATGGTTGCAAGTACCTCCTTATAATGCTTTCTTCCGAAGATCCTTTCAAAATGAACCGAGAGGTCTTTCCTTTCCTGAATTCTTGTCATAACAAGGGAGTCTGTAAGCCTGAGATAAAGGT
>JALTVH010000238.1 GCA_027049085.1 Aquificaceae bacterium
CTGCTTTTCCGCCCCAGAGATCGTTTACCTTTCAAAGCTTGAAAAGATCCCTATAAAGGAAGTTCTTCAAAGGCTCAAATCCGCAGGTCTCATGTCTGTGCCCGGAGGAGGTGCGGAGATCCTCTCAAAGGAAGTCAGGGACCAGATCTCGCCCGGAAAATGCTCGGTAGAAGAGTGGGAGGAAGTCCACAGAACCGCCCATGAACTCGGAATGACAACCACAGCAACGATGATGTTTGGCCATGTTGAGGAAGTTGAACACATCATTGAGCACCTTGAGAGAGTAAGAAGAATTCAGGACGAAACGGGAGGATTCACCGCCTTTATACCCTGGACTTTCCAGAAAGGCAATACCGAGCTTGACCATCTTGAGACGGCGGGGAGTGTTTATTACCTCAATGTCCTTGCCCTTTCAAGGATATACCTTGATAACTTTGTTAATATCCAGAGCTCCCATGTAACTCAGACGATGCCTGTCGGCATGATAGGCCTTCACTTTGGTGCCAACGACCTTGGATCGGTCATGATAGAGGAGAACGTAATTTCCTCAACCGACTTCAAGGTAAGGATCCCCAAGGTTGAGGACATGGTAAAGGCTATAAAGGATGCTGGATTTACCCCCGCCCAGAGAGACACCTACTACACAATTGTAAAAGTCTTTAACTGAAATGTGAAAATTTCACACCATCATATCCAAGAGGTTGGTAAAATTACCTAAAAATTCAGTTTGGGGAGGTTTAGTGATGAGGAGGACGGCCTCATGGATCTTATCAGTATTTCTGCTTCTTTCCTTGTCACTTATAACCTCCTGTTCAAGTAGTAGTTCCGGTGGCGGTGGACCTGATGGTGTCAATACACAAGAAGTGAAAGTGGGTGGGACTGTTTCAATTGACGGATCCCCTCCCGACGAAGCAATGACAGTTAAGGTCATCTCTATTGACTCAAATGGAATAAAAGTTGAAACCGAAACAGTTAACTCAGTATATTCCAGAAGCAATCCTTCTCTCAACGGAAACTTTAAGGCAACCGTTAAGGCCAAGATGGGTGGTAAGATCATTGTTACCGCAAAGGGTTCCCAAACAACAAAAGCCACGAGGGTTATTGAGTTCAAAGGTCAAAAGGAGCTGACAGTCAATCTTCAAGCAAACACCGTTACAACCCAAACAGTAAACCTGAGCAATGGCCTTGTGATCAACTCAACAGGGAAAAGGTATGTAAGAATAGCCCTTACCAAAGACAGAAGGGGATCACCTAAGCTTGTCGCTGGATTGAAAGCCCAGAACACTCCGGGTAAGGTAATAGACATAGCGATACCGGTAAGCGCACTGAATTCAAACACAACAACTGTAAATGTATCATACAGAGCCTTTGACCCCTCAAATCCAGACGACTACCGTTCTTTTCCCGGTGACAGGACGGATTCGGGAGATAGACTTGTCTCCATCGGATTTGATTACCTTGATATTACGGACCAGAATGGGAATAATCCCTTCCAGTCTGATGGTCTTAACTCCCAATTAGTTAGCGGAGAGTATTTCAGAATACTCAGATATGTAGACTGTAACCAGATCCAGAACATAAGGAACATTCTCGGATCCCTTGATGAAGATCCCTCGAAGCCTGGAGTCCAGCTCACCTTCTACGCCTTTGACTTTGATCAAGGATCATGGGTAGAGGCGGGTCAGGGATCCTTTGTTGATACTGATACCATTGACTTTACAAATACTGAATGGGACACCATTGTCCAGAGCGGATGTGACCCTAACAGTTCTTCCACCGATAACAATGACGGCATAGCTTCATGCTCTGAGTACGGAATCTTTACCGACGAAAATGATATATGCACAGACTACAGCGACTTCGTTGTCATAAGCGTTACCAATCCTGACCTTCAGTGGAAAAATCTGGACTATGTTGTGCCGGAAGGAAGAGAGCTTTCCTGCACGGTTAAGGTCGTTAATCAAAACAACGATCCTGTCCCCGGTGCGTGGGTCAGTGCTTCATCATCCTGTATGAGCTTCGCAGAGGGAGTAACAGACCAGAATGGAGAGGTTGAACTCATAGCCCTTGGTTACACTGACCCTTGTCTCGCCCAAGTTGATGCTTGGTATTTGATGAATACAGCGGGAGCTACCGCAAACTTTGACAGCGGAAACCAGTGTCAGATAACCCTAATCCTTGAGAACCCCTATGAATGCACAGTTTCTGGAAAGGTTGTTGATGAGTCTAATCAACCGGTTGAAGGATTCATCGTTGGCACCGTGGTGACAAATCCTTCGGGTACCCAGTACTACTATAACTGGGGTATCACAGACTCGCAGGGTAACTTCTCAATACCAACAGTGTGCGGTGGTGACGGCGTAGTTTATGCGAAAAACGCCTTTAAAAGTTACAACGTAAACAACCAGAAAGACTACGATGAGGTATCAGACAATGGAACTGAGGCAGATGTTGGAACTATGCAGATTATCAATGATCCACCTTACGGTGATCTCTGGTTGCAGTACCCCAATCCAATATATGCGGGAGACCAGTTTGAAGTTGGGCTATGTGCCTACGATTGGGAAAACGACTATGACATTACATACACAATATATAGAGATACCGCCTCAGGTAGTTCTGTTTTGGCAACCGGCTCAATAAGCGAGGCAGATGCCTGTGTTTACAGTGCTGACACTCTAACTACTGCTAACTCACCTCAATGCTACAGAGCCACTCTGACAGACAGCAAAGGTCATCAGGCTTCATCCACAACAGACCAGTGTATAACCGCTGATAATTCAGGAAACTACCTGCATCTGACAATAGGAGGTTCTGGCTATTTTGATTCTTACTTCAACACAACCTACGTATTTATCTTTGTTGACACATGGGGTACAGGAACGCCATCAGTTCAGTCTGTATCCTATGACTGTGACGGAAACACAGGGAACCTTGACCCAGCTCAAAATAATTGGTTCCTATGTAATGACTCAACAAGCTGTGATGGCCTAATTCCTGCTACAGTTTCAAGCTGCACCGTAACAGCCACAGCCACAAACAGCACTCAAACCATTACCCACACAAAAAACATACCTATCTTCAACTGGTAAGCGGCTGGGGGGCTGTGTCCCCCCTTGCAAAAATGTGAAAATTCACACCTTGAAAGAAAATTTCCTGATAATTTTAATAAATAGTAAAAGAAAAAGGGAGGTAGATAGCATGAGGAACAGGAGTTCTCTCATAGCAGGAGTATTTATTAGCGTTGCTCTCTTTTCCTGTGGTGGCGGTGGTGGTTCTTCGGGAAACAACCCACCCCCACAAGGATTAACAAACTGCAATCAATCTGGTTATAACATTTACTTAGGCTACTACAATGAGGATCCAACCAATAACCCGGAAGACCCAACGGCCGGATTCCTCGTTGCTTGTATGCCCAGCTCAGATGGAAGCTTCAAGTCCCAATTTCTTTTCTCCTACACCGGCTGCCAGGGAGGTGTTGATAAAGGAACAGTTGACGGGAATAGAACAGGTAACAATATCAGTGGAAACTGGAGCGGTAACGTTGATGGAACTAACATCGGCGGCAGCTTTGATGGAAACTGGGATAGCGCGAGATCAAGGTTTTCAGGTACATGGAACAATTCAAGTGGGAAAGTAAAAATTGATTTCGGTTCATCATGCAACTACTGGGTTGCAGGAAACGGAACATGGGTTCTCTATGGTTTGGATTCGGATGATGGCAATTTGAACATTCAGGTGTCTGGCTCATCAATCACGTGGAACAACGCAATAACCGGAGTTAATGGATTTCTTATATCCTTCTATGACAAACAGTGCATGTACGACAAAATTTCCCTTTCAGATTGTACAACCTGGAGTTTGTCATGTCCAAGTTCTGTCAGCTCTTTAACCTATAACTCAACCCCCATTGGCTGTATGAACCTTTTCGGACCAAATCCTTTAACCTCAGGGAAAGACTACGTTGTCAGCATAACTGCCTTTGGAAACTCACAGTCTGACGTCAAAGCATTTGCGAGTAAGACTTTTACAGCCCCCTGATTCCTTTTCTCCCCTTCTTCTTTTTTTATGTGAAGGGCTATAATCTTCTACCATGGGCTACAGGGTTGCGGTTGTAGGTGCCACGGGTGAGGTTGGAAGGACCTTCCTCAGGGTCCTTGAGGAAAGGGATTTTCCTGTTGATGAACTTGTCCTCTTTGCGTCCGAAAGGTCAGAGGGGAAAAGGCTCACCTTCAGGGGCAGGGAGTATGGGGTAAGGGCTTTAAATAAAGAGCCTTCCTTTAAAGGGATTGACATAGCTCTCTTTTCGGCGGGGGGAAGGATCAGCAAAGAGTATGCACCGCGCTTTGCAAAGGATGGTGCCGTCGTAGTTGACAACTCCTCTGCCTGGCGGATGGACCCACAGGTTCCCCTTGTTGTCCCTGAAGTCAACCCCGAGGATGTTAGGAACTTCAAAAACAAAGGGATAATTGCAAACCCCAACTGTTCAACCATTCAGATGGTCGTAGCCCTCAAACCTATATACGACAGGGCAGGCATAAAAAGGGTTGTGGTCTCCACCTACCAGTCTGTCTCAGGTGCAGGTGCTAAAGCTATAAGAGAGCTTGAGGAGCAGACAAAGGCCTGGTGCAGTGGTTCCGAGATACCACCTGCAAGGTATATAGCCCACCAGATAGCCTTCAATCCCGTTCCTCACATAGATGTATTCTTAGAGAACAACTACACAAAGGAAGAAATGAAGATGGTCAATGAGACAAGGAAGATAATGCACGACGAGAATATAAAGGTGTCTGCAACAGCGGTGAGGGTTCCGGTATTTTACTCCCACTCGGAGGCTGTCCATATTGAGACACACGAGCCTATTAGTCCAGAGGAAGCAAGAGAGGTTCTAAAGGAGGCGCCTGGAGTTGTTGTAATTGATGACCCATCCAGAGCCGAATACCCCCTTGCCATAAATGCTCAGGGCAGGGATGAGGTTTTTGTGGGAAGGATAAGGAAAGACCTTGCCTTTGAAAAAGGTATAGCCATGTGGGTTGTGGCGGACAATATAAGAAAGGGCGCTGCGACCAACACTGTTCAGATAGCCGAGATACTGATCAAAGAGGGTCTAATCTGAAAGAAATTCGGCATATATTTATATATCCATGAAGAGGGCGGTAACGGTAATCGGAATCCTTTTGGCAATAATACTGACCTCCGGATGTCAGAAGCAGGAAGATAATGTGGTATCCAGATCCGCCGATTCAGATAAGGTGCCGAAAAAGGTAATAATCCCTCAAAAGGACCACGCCCTGCTCATAGTTGAGAGCAGGAGCTGTATATACTGTAAACAGCTCAACAAAGATATAGAAACCAATGAGAGGCTCCAGAGCGCTCTTAAGGACCTTGACCTATTCAGGATAATGTACGAGAACTATACTCCGGTTAAAGCAAACTTCGGGGGGAAGGAAATAGAGCTTTCAGAAAGAGAGCTGGCAAGGTTTTTAAATGCCCTCTCTTTCCCCAACCTCATCTTCTATGACAGGACGGGCAACATAATCCTTCAGATACCAGGCTACCTCAAGCCTGTGCAGTTTGTCTGCATCATAGATTTTGTTAAAACTGGTGCTTACAAAGAAAAGGACGTAAACACCTACGTTAAAGAGAACAACTGTGCATGAACACAATAATCTTTGACCTTGACGGGACCCTCATTGACTCTGCCGAGGACATAGGTCTGGCTCTTAAAAGAACTCTTGATGAACTGGAACTGAGTTATCTAATGCCAAAGGACGTAAGCAGGCTCATTGGGGGAGGAGTCAGGGCACTCCTTGAGCGAGTCTTGGGAGAGAGGTTCAGAGAGGATCATGTAAAAATATTCAGGAAACATTACTTTGATAAGCCCGTTTACCACACAAAGCCCTACCCTGGTGTACGGGAAACCCTTGAAAAGCTGAAAGACCTTGGAATTCCCATGCTCGTGGTCACCAATAAGATGGAAGATCTGTCAAGGGAGATCCTCAACATCCTCGGGCTTGACAGATACTTTGAGCTTATAGTGGGAGGAGACACCTTTGGTGAGAAAAAGCCTTCGCCCCTACCTGTTCAGAAAGCCCTCGAAAGCCTGAGCCTTGAACCCTCTACTGCGCTGATGGTGGGAGATACAGATAGCGACATACTGGCAGGAAGGCTAGCCGGAACAAAAACGGCTGTTGCCCTGTGGGGATACGTTCACTCAACCACCGAGAGGGCTGATTTTGAACTGAAAAGCCCCCTTGAGATTGTCAGTTTAGCAGAGCAAGTATCTGGTGTCTGACAACGTGGGCTGGCTTGTATTCAGGTTCAATCTCTAAGGCTATCTCGGAGTGCTCAAGAGCCTCATCAAGACGGCCGAGCATCATGTAAGCTCTGGCAAGGTTAATGTGGGGATAATGCCTCGGATCGTAGTTGGGGGCACTAATAGCCTTATAGAGCCAGGGGATCGCTTCCTCAAACTGCCCCTGCTCTATAAGGTAAGCGCCTATGTCGTTGTAAGGGTTGCCAAAGTCAGGATCAAGCTCTATTGCCTTCTTGCAGAGCTCTATGGCTTTCTCATAGTCCTTTTTCATGCTATAAGCCCAGCCCATATAGGTGTATGCAATAGCAGTTGGCTTGACATCTATGGACTGCTGATAGAGTTCAATAGCCCTGTCCAGCTCACCCATCATGTGGTAGTTATAGGCTTCCTCAAAAAGCCTCTGTGCCTCTTTTTCCGTGAACTCCATACCTATGTATAATAACGGAACTACGAGGGATATCTTACAATGTACCTTGAGTTTGAGAAAAAATTAGTACAGCTCTGGGAGAGGGTTGAGAACCTGACTGCCCTCTACAGGAGCGGTTCCAAAGAAGTTGAGAAAGAACTCAGGGAGCTTCAGAGGGAGTTCAGGGAAAGGTCAAGAAAGACCTACTCAAAGCTATCACCCTGGGACAGGATAAGGCTTGCCCGCCATCCCAAGCGTCCCCACACCTCAGACTACATCAGGTATCTTTTAAAGGACTTCATTGAGATACACGGCGACAGGCGCTTTGGCGACGACAGGGCAATCATCGCAGGCTTTGGCTACTTCAGAGGAAAGCCTGTTGCAGTAATCGGTCATGAAAAAGGAAGGGGAACAAAGGAAAAGATAGAGCGAAACTTCGGAATGCCCCATCCAGAAGGCTACAGAAAGGCAACCAGGCTCATGAAACTTGCTGAGAAGTTCAGAATGCCCCTCTTCACTTTTATTGACACTCCAGGCGCCTATCCCGGTATAGGGGCGGAGGAGAGAGGTCAGTCAGAGGCGATTGCGGAGAGCATGTACACAATGGGTCACCTGAGAGTGCCCACCGTTGCAACGGTGATAGGTGAGGGAGGAAGCGGTGGAGCCCTTGCCCTTGGCGTGGCGGACCGGGTCCTTATCCTTGAGAACTCTTACTATTCAGTTATTTCTCCCGAGGGGTGCGCTGCGATCCTCTGGAAAGACCAGGACAGAGTAAAGGATGCCGCAAAGGCGCTCAAGATAACAGCGGAGGACCTTGCAAACCTAAACGTTGTGGATGAGGTCATCAAAGAGCCTTATGGCGCCGCCCACTGGGACAGGAAAAGGACCGCCTACAGGGTGGGATACATCATCAGAAAGCACCTGAGGGAGCTGATAAAAAAGGATCCTGAAGAACTCATTGCAGGCAGGCTAAAGAAGTTCGGATCAATGGGGTTTTATGAAGTGGGCTGAGCCTTCTCTCTGCACTCAGGGCAAAGCCCGTAGATATTTACCGAGTACCCTTCGGTCCTGAAACCCTCAAGCTCACTTGGGATAGAGAGGTCTTCTTCCATATAGATATCCCTTATGGCACCGCATTTGACACATATCAGGTGGTGGTGCTCGTCAATGTTGGCGTCGTAGCGGGCTGAGCTTCCCCAGTAGCAGACCTTTTTGGCAAGACCCATCTGTTCAAGGGTCTCAACAGTTCTGTAAACGGTAGCAAGGGATACAAAGGGATACCTTTTTTTGACCTCATCGTAAATTTCCTCAACGGTCGGGTGGTTGTAGGAGTTAAGAAGGATCTCATAAACAGCCACTCTCTGAGGGGTTATCTTGAGTCCTTCCTGCCTGCATCTATCGATAAAGTCCTGGAGCCTCTCTTCCCTGTCAACCATTTTTATAAATATAACGGATCCTTTTTACTTTTCAATAATCCTTTTCATCTGATATTGAGTATATAGTCGTAATCTTCCCTTTCCCTAATAAGCCTTGCACTCCCTTTCTCCACAAGGACCTCTGCAGGACGTGGTCTTACGTTATAGTGGGATGCCATGGAAAAGCCGTAAGCACCGGCAGAAAGCACAGCAAGGTAGTCACCCCTCTCAACCCACTCAATTCGTCTGTCCTTTGCCAGGAAATCACCGGTCTCACAGATTGGACCCACCACATCTGCTATTATGTGTTCGCCGTCCCTCTTCTTAACAGGAACAATATGGTGGTAAGCGTCGTAAATTGAGGGGCGGACAAGATCGTTCATTCCCGCATCAACTATTACGAAGTGTTTTATCTCTTTGTCCTTGAGAAACTGAACCTGAGTCACCAGTATTCCCGCATTCCCAACCATCGACCTTCCCGGTTCAAGGATCAGCTTTGCGGAAACCCCCTCAAGGGCAGGCAGAACAGCCTCTGCAAGCTCTGAGGGTGATGGCTCCCTGTCCTCGGGCCTGTAGCGTATCCCGAGACCACCGCCAATGTCAATGTACCCGATCTCATAACCTTCATCAGTGAGTTCCTTCCATAGGACAGCAACTTTAGAGACCGCTTCGCGGTAAGGGGAAACATCAAGTATCTGGGAACCTATGTGGCAGTGTATCCCCGCAACTTCAAGATTGGGAAGTTCCCTCGCAACCCTGTACTCTTCCTTTGCGGTCTCAAAGTCAATCCCGAACTTGCTTTTTTTCATTCCTGTGGATATGTAGGGATGGGTTTTGGGATCAACATCGGGGTTCACCCTTATTGCGACCCTTGCTTTCCTGCCAAGCCTCCCTGCTATCTCATTGAGAACGTACAGCTCGTCGCTGGACTCTACGTTGAACATCAGTATCTCTTTTTCTACCGCAAGCTCAAGCTCTTTTTCGGTTTTACCCACCCCTGCGTAAACTATCTTTGAGGGATCAATTCCACCTCTCAGTGCACATATCAGCTCACCACCGGAAACTATATCCGCTCCAGCACCCTCTTCTCCAGCAACCCTTATAACTTCAGGGTTGAAGTTCGCCTTTACCGCATAGCATATAAGGGCATCTTTAAAGGCTGACCTGTACTCCCTAATCCTGTCCCTAACATAACTGGCACTGTAAATGTAAAGGGGAGTTCCGTATTCCTTTGCGAGATCCTCAATGCTAACACCCTCAATATGCAGGACTCCGTCCTTGTAGCTCAGGTAAGAGTTAAAAATTTCAACCTTTTCCATTTCATGAACTCCTGAAAAAACACAACAGGTTAAAGTATTTTAATTGAAAATGAAAAGGATACTTCCCCTTCTGCTTGCCTGCTCAGTAAGTCTGTCCGGAGAAAAGTCCGCCTTTGAGCTGTATGGAGACATATTCCAGTTCGTTATTCCTGCTTACGCCTTTGGCTTAACTCTATTTAAAAAAGACCGGGAAGGGACCAAAATGTTTCTCAAATCCTACAGCTATACCATGGCCTCAACATACGCTATTAAATACGCTGTTAATGCAGAGAGGCCCAACGGGGGAGGTCAGTCCTTTCCATCGGGTCATGCATCCTCTGCCTTTGCGGGAGCGTGGTTTCTGCAGGCAAGGTACGGCTGGAAACAGGGCGTCCCTGCACTCATACTTGCAGGGCTCGTTGGATGGAGCAGGGTTGATGCAAAAGCCCACTGGCCCATAGACGTTTATGGATCGGTTCTCCTCTCAATGGGAATAACCTTTGCTGTTACTAAGCCCTACAGCGTCACCATCAAGAAAAAGGGGGATCTCTCTTTTCTTGTTATTGAGAGGAGGTGGTAAAGGGAAGTAAATTATTATCTGGAGGTAAAAATGGCAGGCCACAGTCACTGGGCTCAGATAAAGCACAAAAAGGCAAAGGTTGATGCCCAGAGAGGAAAACTCTTCAGCAAGCTGATAAGGGAAATTACTGTTGCGGCTCGGCTCGGTGACCCCAACCCCGAGTTCAATCCCCGCCTGAGAACAGCTATTGAGCAGGCAAAGAAAGCCAATATGCCCCTTGAAACCATAGAGAGAGCAATAAAGAAGGGAAGCGGTGAGCTTGGAGGGGAATCCTTTGAGGAGGTCCTTTACGAGGGCTACGGACCTGGCGGTGTTGCGATAATGGTACTGACCGCAACGGATAACAGGAACAGAACTTCTTCCGAGGTAAGGCACACCTTTTCAAAGCACGGCGGTAATCTTGGAACCGCAGGGTGCGTTTCCTACCTCTTTGAGAGGAAAGGCTCCATTGAGGTTCCCGCAGAGGGCATAAGCGAAGAGGAGATCTTTGAAAAGGCAATTGAGGCAGGAGCGGAGGACCTCCAGACGGGGGAGGAGGTGCATATCATTTACACAAAGCCTGAGGACCTCTACGAGGTCAAGGAAAACCTTGAAAAGATGGGAATTACCGTAGAGAAGGCGCAGATAACCTGGACGCCCCTGTCAACGGTCACCGTTGAAGATCCCGACACTGCAAAGAAGGTACTGAAGCTCATTGATGCCCTTGACGACCTTGAGGACGTCCAGCAGGTTATCTCCAACTTTGAGATACCCGACGAGGTAATGCACAAGGTTCAAACTTAATGCTACAATCATTCCTCATAACATTTGC
>JALTVH010000239.1 GCA_027049085.1 Aquificaceae bacterium
GGGCGGGCATCCCTTATATATCCGTTCTTGCCAATCCGACAACGGGTGGTGTTTCAGCGAGCTTTGCCTTCCTTGGTGACATAATTATTGCTGAGCCGGGTGCTCTAATTGGCTTTGCTGGTCCCAGAGTGATTGAGCAGACCATCAAGCAAAAGCTCCCCGAAGGATTCCAGAGAGCGGAGTTTCTCCTTGAAAAAGGAATGGTTGATATGGTTGTTCCAAGAACACAGCTTAAGGATACTCTTATAAAGATCCTTGACCTGACCTATTATGTCCCGAGGTACTACCCCTGATCCTCCGTCCTGTTGCAGAGCTCCATGGCAGGCTGAGGTCCGAGGCTAAGCAGCCTCTCAATACATCTGATCCCTTTTTCAATCATCCCACTCACAAGAGGCATTTCCTCTTCCTCAAAGGGTGAAAGGACCCATTTGACAATATCTTCCTTCTTGCCGGGCCTCCCTATGCCAAGCCGAAGGCGGGGAAAATCCTGTGTTTTTATTGTGTTTATTATTGACTCAAGTCCCCTGTGTCCCGCTGAACTACCCCTCATCCTCAGCCTTGTTGTGCCTAAGGGGAGGTCAAGGTCATCGTGTACAACCAGCATCTCCTGGGGCTGGATCTCCTCTTCCTCAAGGATGTTTATCACCGCCAGGCCCGAGTTGTTCATGTAGGTCAGAGGCTTGGCAAGGAGAACTTCACTTCCTCCTATTCTTGACCTGCAGATTTCCGAAAGGTGCTGTTTTTTCTTTCCTCCTGACCTGGTTCTCCTTATCAGTTCATCAACGAGGGTGAATCCTATATTGTGGCGAGTTCTCTCGTACTCTTTACCCGGATTTCCAAGACCTACGATTAACTTGATCATTCAGAAGGTTGCTGAGAGGTCTCTTCACCGCCTTCGGCGGTCTCTTCTGCTTTTTCTTCCTCTTCTACTTCAGCTTCAGGCTCTACAACAACAGCAACGGTCTCTTCAGGGTTATCCAGAACAACAAGCCCCTCAGGAACAGTAATGTCCCTGACGTGCAGAGCCTCACCGAGCCCGAGCTCTGAAACGTCAACTGTTATCCTGTCCGGCATTTCTGCAGGTTTTACTCTAACTGTAAGTGTGTGCATAAGGATTTCAAAGGTGCCGCCCAGCTCAACGCCCTGGGGCTTTCCTGTGAACTCTATGGGGACCTCAACGTCTATCTCTGTAACGTTGGAAAGGTCATAGAGGTCAATGTGGATCGGATTGTCTCCGAGCCAGCCAAACTGTATGTCCTTGAGGATGCAAACTCTTTTATCTTTGCCCACCGTTGCTTCCACAAGGAAGGTCTCGCCATGGGGGAAATTCATAAAGTCTCTTGCGCTGATCCATGCGTGAACGTTATCAACACCTTTGCCGTATATCTCAACGGGTATAAAACCCTCAGACCTCTTCCTCTTTATCTCACTCTTCCTGCCCAGAGTCCTTGGCTCAAGAGTAACGCTAACACGCTTCATAATTCACTTCCTCCTGATCCTGAAGGGGCGACCAAATATTATACATAAATTCTGGTTGATGACGATCATAATATAAGAAGGGTTCTCACCAGGGGTTGGATGGTTGGTCAGGGTTTACGTTGCACGTCAGCCGATTCTTGACAGGAACGGTAAGATCTTTGGGTACGAACTTCTTTTCAGAACGGGGTTCACAGACAGGGCTCTGATCTCTGACGGAACAAGTGCAACCGCAAGAGTCCTTGAGTCCCTCCTTAGCATCTTTGGGCTCAGGTCTCTGCTGGGAGGTAAAAAGGGTTTTGTCAATGTAGATAACTCAGAGGAAATACTAAAGGTGCTTGACCTTCTCCCCCCTGAACACATAGGCTTTGAGATCCTTGAGGATGCGGTTCTGAGCCAGGACTTTCTTGAGGTGCTTTCTGAGATAAAAGGGAAAGGTTACATGCTTGCCCTTGATGATTTTGAGTACAGGGATGAACTCATCCCCTTCCTCAGCCTTGTTGATTTTGTGAAGATTGATGTACTTGAATTTAACGGAGAACGTCTCAAAAATGCCGTTAAAAAAGTCAGGACAGATTTTAACGTAAAGCTCATCGCCGAAAAGGTTGAGAGCTATGAGATGTTCAGGTGCTGTGAGGACCTTGGCTTTGAATACTTTCAGGGCTACTTCTTTCAGGAACCTCAGATAATGACCTCAAAGACAATTGAGCCCCAGTACGCGGCTCTGATCAGGCTCTACAACATGCTCTCCACAGGAAAGGACATAAAGGAGATTGAGTCTGTTTTCAAGAAGTTTTCAGATCTTTCCCTCAAACTCCTTCAACTGATTAATTCTGCCTACTATGCCCTGCGCCAGCCCGTTAAATCCATACGCCACGCCATTCTCATGCTCGGCTACCGCAACCTCCTCAAGTGGATCCTGCTCCTTATGTACTCCCTTGATGATGAGGACATGTCCTCCAATCCACTATTTGAAGAAGCATCAATAAGGGGATTTTTCATGGAGAGGCTTGCTGACTTCCTTTCCCAGAGCAAGGATGAGAAAGAAGAAGCCTTCATGGTTGGTGTGCTTTCTCTGATTGATGTTCTCCTTGGTGTTCCAATGGAGATGGTTGTTGAGGAAATGAGCCTTGAAAAAAGCATAAAAGAGGCTCTCCTGTACAGAAGAGGTACTCTCGGGGATATGCTGAGCATAGTTGAAGGCGTTCAGAGAGGGAAGGTGGATAAGATCAGGGGTCTCCAGGAGAAGTACGGTCTCAGCCTATCAGACATGCTTCACCTCCAGACCGAAGCACTGAGGGATTACTCAAACCTTGAGGTTTAGGCAAAGAGGGAACTGACAGACTCTTCTACATGAATCCTCTTGATCGCTTCCGCAATGAGCGGTGCGATGGACACAACCTTGAGTTTACTGAAGGTCTTATCCTCAAGGGGGATCGTGTTGGTCAGGATTACCTGCTCAATAGGAGAGTTTGTAAGCCTTTCAATGGCGGGACCGGAGAGAACGCCGTGAGTCGCACAGGCTATGACTTTTCGGGCACCTCTGCTTATCAGCATCTCTGAAGCAGAAACCATTGTTCCTGCGGTGTCAATTAGGTCGTCAATGATGATTGCGTCCTTACCTTCAATGTTTCCTACAACGTCAAGTACCTTTGCCCTGTTTGGTTCAGGCCTCCTCTTGTAAATTATCGCGATTCCGCACCCCAGCTTATTGGCAAGCTGACGTGCCCTTTCAACCCCGCCTGCGTCTGGAGAAACAACCACCGGGTCTTCAAGAATGACGTTTTTCCTCAGGTAATCATAAAGGACCGGCATGGCGGACAGGTGGTCAACGGGAATGCTGAAGAAGCCCTGAATCTGGGGGGAATGAAGGTCCACCGTCACAACTCGTTCTGTACCGACCACAGATATGATATCTGCAACAACCCTTGCGCTGATCGGTGTTCTTGGTTTGTCCTGCCTGTCCTGCCTTGCGTAGGCAAAGTAAGGGATAACGGCGGTTATTCTTCCTGCGGAAGACCTTCTGAGAGCGTCAACTATGAGCAGGAGCTCCATGATATGCTGATTGGCTGGGTGGGATAAAGACTGAAAAACGTAAACGTCAGCACCCCTTATTGATTCGTTGATCTTGACCCTTACTTCACCGTCGCTGAACTTTGTTACCAGCATATCAGCCACAGGCACACCAAGGTAACCTGCTACTTCTTCCGCAAGGGGTCTGTTGGCAGTGCCGGTAAGTAACTTTAACTGTCTGCTCATCTTTAAATCAGGTGGCTGGGGTGCCTGGACTCGAACCAGGAACCCCCGGATCCAAAGTCCGGTGCTCTGCCAGTTGAGCTACACCCCAGGCCAGCTTTTAACCTCAAAAACCTTCCAGCCTCTTGATCTTGCACCTGCAAGAACCTTTTGATCCGCTTCACCTATATAGAATACAGCAGACCCTGTTCCGCTGACAAGGGGATTGACCCCGATGAACTCAAGAAACCTGTAAACCTCACCGATCTGTGGGTATATTCCCATCGCCCTTTTACCAAGGGGGTTATCAAGGATTGAAAAATCGCCCTTCTGGATGGCTCCAATAAGTTCTTCCTCCTCGGGTGTGCCAAAATCCATTTCTTTGAGTGAAGAGTAAACAAGGGCAGTTTTTGAGCTAACTTCAGGAATTACCAGAGTAATCGTTAATTGGGGATGGGACAGGGGTTTGAGCACCTCTCCCTTTCCCTTTCCGAGGGCTGTTCCGCCTTTCAGGAAGAAAGGCGAATCTGCAGAAATTACGGAAAGGATCTCAGAAAGATCTTCAGGGCTGAGAGGGTTTCCGAGTAGCCCGTTCACTTCCCTAAGAACCACCGCAGCGTTGGAACTGCCACCACCGAGTCCCGCGCCCACGGGGATCCTTTTATTGATGTAGATACTGAAGTCCACATCCAGACCCGTAACTTTCCTGTACTCAAGGAGAGCCCTGTAAACGAGGTTTTCCTCCTGGGGAATACCGTTAGAGGTTTCAACCTTCAGGGGACCTTCCTTCAGGATTATTTCATCGCACAGGTCAATGGTATGGAAAACTGTCAGGATCTCGTGGAAACCATCTGTACGTTTTCCCTTAACCCACAGACCCAGATTAACCTTTGCTGGCGACAGAATTTTAAGCATTGTCAATAATTTTAACAATCCCGGGTAAAATTACCCAAAACACCACACGGTCCTGTTATAAATTCTAAAGGTGAGAGGAGAAAAAGCGGGCTCCGGGTCCTCTTCTCTCTGAACTACCCGCTATAGAAATAGCCCGGCAAAGCCTCCCTCTGGAGGAAAGGAGGGTTTTGATATGAAGAACCTCCTCTCCCTGCTTCTGTTGTTCCCTGCTTTGTCCCTTGCTCTCGGTCACGCAAGGCTTGAATGCTTAGCGCAAAATGGAATTAGTGTTGTTGGTCCCTCACCAGTAACCCTCAGCACTCTATTTGACCAGGGCAACTGTTCTGCAACATCGGGTCCGATTACCTCCGAAGGCACGGTCTATAGCTCAAGGAAGTACAGATATTCATCTGCAAGTACAGGTGCTCGGATATGCAACAGCGGTGGTAACTCAAACCAGGACTCTTATGTAAAGTTTACAGCTGGCGGAAAGATAATTCTCGTCGGTCTTCCTCCCTTTAAGGTTTCTGTTGATGAAAAGCTCTGGATGAAGTTCAGGGGGTATCTGGAAGTTGATAATGTGAACTCTGGCATTTCTGCTCAGATCAAGGGATGTCTTGATGCTGGAGGAAAGATCATTGAATTCACCAACATACAGCCTGGTGCAACAATAACACCGCAGACGATGTCAGGAAATGCTCTCCTTCAGAGCGATGGGTCAAACATAAACTTTACTGAAACGGGTGATCTTCAGGGTATATGGACGGATGTGAACTACAAATGTACCACAAACTCACCGGGAACATCAACAGCTACCAAAGAAACGGACTCTCTAATGGAGATACAGTTCCTTGATGTTTATCCAAGAGTTATAGCCGATATGAATATGTGTATCCAGATCCTATCCAGGAGTGCGGATTTTTCGGCAATGGCCGATTTCCAGTCCAACGACGGCTACTTTGGCCTTTTTGCCTTCAATCCCAATCAGAACCCCCCTTCTCAGGGCAACCCACCCCCTCTGAAGGGCTCAAATTCCAAAAGGCTTGCAGTTGCACCCGTCAGCATCCCAACAGTAATCGTACTTCCCGGCAACAACATGCCCCCTAATGTAGCCTTTCAGACAGGCCTTCTGGGTGTTCCCCTTTTCCAGTTCAACCTTTACGCTCTCAACGGAAACATAACTGTAACGGACGTTACCCTCAGGATGTCTAACGACTATGGATCTATATCACAGGCTGACCTTTACCTTGACTCGGATGGTGACGGCAGAGTTTCTTCCGGCGACACACCCCTTGGCACAGCAATGCCCGATTCCCAGGGAAAACTGAATTTTACTGGACTGAATATTAACCTTAACCAGGATACTGAGGTTGACCTCCTGGTGACCGTTTCAACGTCTTCCCAGACACCTGCCGATTCAATTCAGCTAAGCGTTCTTGATAGGGTTGATATTGCGGCAAGTGGAACCATAGCAGTCGTTGGTGTACCTGTTTACTCAGCCCTGCTCCTTGTGTCTGCTGCAGGCTGTGGTCCCGGCAACTGTACAACAGCATTTCCAGCCGGCGGGACTTTGCTCCTAATTGTTCCAGGATTCGTGTTAGCATTAAGGCTGTTGAGGAATTACTTACATTTAAGGGGTGGGTGATATGGGGTCAGTGGAGAAACTTCTTTCTTCTGCGCTGATCATTTTCTTTTTGGTGGCAACTTCCTTTGCCGTCCCGGCCCTTTCCTTTAAAGAAACTGTAACGGGCAAGGTCTATGGGTTTTCAGTTCTAAAGGCTGATGTGCTCGGAATCAAACCCGGCGAAATGATAATTTACAAACTTGTCCTCAAGGTTGAAGATGAGAGGCCCAGATGGATGCCGGAAAAGAAAAGATACCTTGAGGTCCTCACAAAGAAGAACATTCCCCTGTGGCTCTTCGGAAAGGAGGTAACCGCAACAATAATCTACAGGGGCGACGAGAGGGGCGGAAGCTACTGGCTTATAAAAATTAAGGAGGTTGAGTGATGGGTTTAATTCTTTCCTCCCTACTGGCAATTTTTTTAAGTACCGTGGTCTTATATGGTGCTCCTGCAGTTCCGATTCCAATTGAGATGTCTCAACCTGATGGAACCAAATTCATGGCATATCTGCGTGGTGACGAGTGGAGAAACTGGGTTGAAACTACGGATGGGTATATGGTGATCAAAGATGAAAGTACCGGTTTCTGGCATTACGCAACTATGCAGAATGGAAAGGTTGTAATAAGTCCATACATGGTTGGGTACGTTAACCCGGAGAGTGTTAATATCCCACCTGGTATAAAACCAGCGCCTGTATCAGTTGATTTAAGGGCCAGAACTTTGGGAGTAAGCCCTGTTAGCCCGCCCTCTCTTCCAGCAACTCTGAATCTCTTGGTCATCAAAGTGCATTTCCCATCAGGGACAAACGCTCAGACAGGATCAAATACCTTTACCACTGAGGTTTTTGGCACTTCAGGGAACACAGTCAAAGATTATTTTTCAACGGTTTCCGGCGGAAAAGTAACCATTCAACCTGTCAGAGAAAATAGTGGAATAACTGATGACGGCGAGACAGACTGGCTTGATTTATCCTCTGATTATCCAGATGGCCATCCCCAATGTAAAGACCTAAGTACAAGCCCAACTGACAACCTGTCATGCCACATAAACCTTGCGAGGGCTGCAATTAACAAAGCATCGGGAGTGGTTACCCAGGATTATGATTCGGACGGCGACGGGGAATTATCTCCTCATGAGCTTGCTGTACTTATTATTGTTGCGGGATATGAGTCAGCTTCTGGATGTAATGAAACAACTGATCCGGCTCAAGCAAACAGGGTTTGGGGGCATAAAGGCTGGTTTCCTACTAACCTTCCAACCCTAAGAGGGAAAAATGTCAGGTATTACGCAATGATTGGAGAGATCCATTGTGCCAGGGGAGGTGGAAAGGCTACTATAGGAATTATCGCCCATGAATTATCTCACCTGATTTTTGGGCTTCCTGATTTATACGATACAGATTCCCCGAAAGATTCTGAAGGTATTGGTGATCTTGGAGTCATGGGTGGTGGAAGTTGGGGATTTTATGGAACTCAAAGACCTGGCGAGACTCCCGTTTTTCCATCAGCCTGGACGAGAGCATATCTCGGGTTTCTTACCCCAACAGAAAAAAGCTCCGGCACTGACGTTTCGGTGAATGATTACGCGGGATCAAGTGCAAATATCATAAAGGTACCAACCAACTCATCGAAGGAGTACTTCCTCATAGCCAACAGAGTTCCCACCACCAGCTATGACAGTGGTCTTCAGGGATTAGGCATTACAGAGGGTGGAATTGAAATATGGCACATTGATACTTCGCGTCTTGATAACGGCTGTATTCAGAATAATAACTGCAACAGCGATCAAAGTAGAAAACTGGTTGACCTTGAGGAGGCTGATGGATCACAGGACCTTGACAGTGCCGGTGGAAAAGTCGGGAATGACGACTTTTTCAAAAATGTCACGGGAGGCAATGCTCAGTTTAATGCCAACACAAACCCCGATAGCAAGCTTTACAATGGCTCTGACAGCGGTGTTTCAATTACTGTCAAGACAGGACCGGGTGCAACCATGACAATAGACCTTACCGGAGGAACTCCCCCACCACCGGGTGGTGGCGGTGGAGGTGCAGGGGATACAGGAGGTAATGGCTGTGGGGGTGGTGGTTGCAGTGTTGGGTCTGTGACAGGATCACTGCTGATGCTCCTGGTTCCCGTGGGGATCTTGATTAGGAGGCTGAGAAGGATATAATTAATTACCCATAAAAGATTCCTTGGGGAGGTGCCCCATGGGAGTATTCGCGGTTATTGCCGTCCTCATTCTGTGGCTTGGCACTGCTGGCGGTGTACCTGCACCGGGGTTGCCAGAGATCCACTATCAGCCTGATGGAAAGCAGATAACGCTCAAAAAATGGGGGGATGAGTGGCTTGCGGGCTACGAAACCTTGGAGGGCTACACAGTAGTTAAGGATTCCAGCGGTTACTGGGTTTACGCAACCTTGAGCTTAGACGGTGAGCTAATTCCCACCTCCTTCAGAGCGGATTTATCCCCACCGGCCTGGATAAAGCCTCAGGTCAGGCCTGTTTCCGAGATTACTATTCAGAGGGCTTCCGCTCTTAAGGTCCAGGCTTCCCAGAAGGTTGTTCCGCCAACAGGAACGGGCATGTTGCCCGTTGTGCTCATGAACTTTGCCGACACAACAACAACCTATACTCAGCAGGACTTCAATAACCTCATATTTGGTACCAACGTCTTCTCCCTGAAGGATTACTACGAAGAGGTGTCCTACGGTAACTTCACGGTTGACGGGGTTGTTATCGGCTGGTTCACTTCCAGTAACAACCACGATTACTACGGTGCCAACGTGAACAATCAGCCCGGCGATGATGCAAAGCCCGGAACCCTTGTTTATGAAGCTGCACAGCAGGCAGACCCCACCGTTGACTTTTCGCTATACGATACAGATGGAGACTGCAAGGTTGATGTCTTGGCAGTGGTTCACCAGGGACTTGGAGAAGAGGCGCCAGGGTCTTCACCGAGCGATATATGGTCTCACCGGTGGAGCTTATCAGGTGCCTATGCCTTTGGAAGGAGCGACTTTGGTCCCTATACGACCAACGATACCTGCAGGACTGACAGCACCCGTAACGTCGTAGTTGACGACTACATAATAATGCCTGAGAAATTTAACTCTTCCTCAATGTCCACAGTTGGTGTCTTTGTACATGAATATGCCCATGCTCTGGGACTTCCTGACCTTTACGATGTGGATTACAGCTCTAATGGGGTTGGTGACTGGGAGCTTATGGCTTCAGGGTCCTGGAACGGCCTGAGCCTTCCCGGTGACAGACCCGCCCATTTGAGTGCCCATTCAAAGGCGGTTCTGGGCTGGGTCACGGTAAGTAAGGTTACCGCTTCGGGCACCTACACCCTGACTCCTGTTATTAATGATCCCACCCAGGTTATTCAGATCCTTGACGGGACACCCGGCTCCTCGGGTGAGTACTTCCTGCTCGAGAACAGGATAAAATCTGGTTTTGATAGAGGGATTCCGGGTGAGGGCCTTCTGATATGGCACGTTGACGAGTCCAAGTTCACTGGATTAAGTAACAATGTCAACGTAACGGAATGCCCAACAAACCACTCGGATCCTTCCTGTGCCTCAGACCACTACGGACTTGCCCTTGAGCAGGCCGATGGTCTCTTTGACCTTGAGCGACGGGCTGACTACGGTGACAGCGGTGACCCATTCCCGGGAAGCACAGGTAATACCGCCTTTGACTTTGGCACAACACCCACCAATTCTCTCTACGGTGGTACTGATCCAGGCTTTTCAGTGAGCCAGATAACAAGATCGGGACAGAACATAATCCTTAGCCTTTCCTTTGGAATCGCTCAGCCGGTTCCCGACATTGACGTCCAGCCCCCTTCCCACAATTTTGGCTCTGTGGAAGTTGGCTCAACCGCGACTCAGGTTTTCCGAATAATCAACAGGGGAACGGGCGACCTTAACGTCTCCGGCATCAGTATATCCGGACCGGATGCAGGTATGTTCAGCTACTCAGCTACCGGCGGTAGTTCCCCCTGCGGGTCCATTCCCGTTACGGTGCCCCCGGGAAGCGAGTGCACTGTCTCTGTTAGCGTTACACCATCAAGAACGGGCGCCATTTCCGCCCAGATGGACATATCTTCCGATGACCCGGACACACCTGTATTTACAGTGTCCCTGTCAGCTACAGGCACTCAGCCTCCTCCGCCCCCTCCGCCTGATGATGGTGATGGTGACGGTGAAAATGGCTGTCCCAACGAGAACCCTGAGCAGGCGGCAATTATGCTCATTCCTGTTGCTTACATTACCTTCAGAAGGATCAGGCGGGTGCTGAGCTCAAAGTTATAATTACTTTATGGACTTTGAGGCGGTTATAGGACTTGAGATACATGTCCAGATGGACACCCGCACCAAGTTATTTTGCGCCTGCAGAGTGGAGTTTGGGTCCGATCCCAACACCAACGTTTGCCCGGTCTGTCTGGGAATGCCGGGCTCTCTCCCTGTTTTAAATAAAAAGGCGGTTGAGTATGCGGTTAGGGCTTCCCTTGCCCTAAACTGCACCGTCCATGAGGAATCCATATTTGCAAGAAAGAACTACTTTTATCC
>JALTVH010000240.1 GCA_027049085.1 Aquificaceae bacterium
ATGAGAGACAAGCTGATCGTGGTGATGATGATACCCTTCATGAGCTGTCCCGCCCGCCTCGTGGTTTACGCCTTCTTCATATCCATCTTCTTTCCCGACAAGCCCGCCCTCATTCTCACCTTCCTCTATCTCACCGGCATCCTCATTGCAATCATTACCGGCTTCTTCCTCAGAAAAACCTTCTACCGCGGAGTCCTCTCCCATTTTGTTATGGAGCTACCGCCCTACCGCCTTCCTGCCCTCGGGACGGTCTTTGCCATCACCTGGGCACACGTGCGCGATTTCCTTATCCGCGCAGGAACGCTGATCTTTGCAGCATCGGTGGTCATCTGGCTCCTGCTCAACACACCCCCCGGCGTCAAAAATCCGGGAGAGGGCGTTGCAGGTGCGGTTGGCAGAGCCCTCGTGCCTGTCTTTGAACCCATCGGAATAGACGACTGGCGGGCAACCACCTCTCTCATACCCGCCTTCCTTGCCCGTGAGATAGTAATCAGCTCAATGGGAACGATCTTCACCGCAACAGGCGAAGCACCTGAGGTTGAAGAATTTGATTTTAAAGATTCTTTAGTTTCTCAAGTGACCGCCTTCGGCGGTGCTTTAAAGGAGTCAATAACATCACTCCTGACTCTCAAGATAGTAACCATCACGGAGATAGAAGAGGAAGGTGACGACACTTTTCGCTCAATGGTGCGCGAAAAGTTCACGCCCGAAGGCGCCCTCTCCTTCATGATATTCATCCTCATATACACCTCCTGCCTCGGGACCTTTGCGGTGATGACCCGTGAGATAGGCAAGAAGCGGGCGATCCTCTTTCTTGCCTACAGCTTTGTCATGGCCTGGACGGTCGCCTTCCTCGTTTACAGAACCGCCCTGCTGTTTTAGATTATTTGTATGCCAGTCAGGGAAAAGCTCTGGACCTACGAAGATTATCTGAAGCTTGAGGACGATAAGAGGTACGAGATTGTGGAGGGAGGTCTTTTAATGGCACCCGCACCGATTCCATACCATCAAGTAGTCTCAAGGAACCTTGAGTTTATGATGTGGGATTATGTGAAGAAAAAGAGACTTGGCGTTGTTCTATACGCACCCATTGACGTGGTCCTTGACCCTCATAACGTCTTCCAGCCTGATATAGTGTTTATTTCTGAAAAGAGAAAGGAAATCATCGGAGATAAAGCGATCAACGGCGCACCAGACCTTGTGGTGGAAATAGTTTCGCCCTCCACTCTGGGAAGGGACACGGTCCTCAAGAGGAGTATTTACGAAAAGTCAGGTGTCAGAGAGCTCTGGCTCGTTTATCCCGACATGAAGTGCATAGAGGTTCTCACCCTCGGTGATGAGGGCAGGTACACCCTCCACGACGAGGCGTGCCTTGAAAAAGAAGGCCCCAAGGTTTCCTCAAAAATAATCAAAGGCTTCAGAGCCGACCTGAAGGAAGTTTTTGAAACTTATTAACCAGTCCCTCAAGCTTCTCTGGATTCATTCCGCTCAAAGAGATGTCTGCATCGGGATGGCCGTAAAGGTTGCAGAGAGTGATTATCTTTGTATCGGTATGTTTTTTGAGAAGTCTTATTACAAAGTCTGTCCTGTAGCAGTGGACGCCGATCATGAGCGTCAGGTCGTGTTTTCCGTGAAGGATGGATATATGAGGATTGGGCGGATCGATCTCCCTTGCGGGATCAAAGTTCTTGTTCTTTGGTCTGTAATCCGGGAGGATGTGCACGTTCATATTGGGAAAGAGGTCTTTGAGCTTTCTGACGATCTCTGCCTTCCTCCTTGACTCTTCGTTCCAGCTCCACAGAACCAGCGGGCCCACTATTATCGTCGGTCTCTGAGCCTCAAGGAGTGAGGATACAGCCTCCTCAAGGGCTTCTTGATAACTTACTTTTTTGCCCTTTATAAATCCGATGTTCTTGTCCTGTTCCTTGACAATGGGGAGCCTTGTTCTGTCCTCCTCGGGACCTGAAACAACCTTGGGAATCTTGTAGTACTCAGGGATAAATGTGCTCAGTGCAGGTGCAGGCTGTGGCCTTTCCCTCTTTTCCCTTTCCCTGTGGTCCTCAACCTTCTCCTTAAGGGAAAGGATCTTCTCTGAGTCCTCAACAAAGAGGTCAAGCTCAACCTGGAACTCGCCGTGGTAGGCTTTTTCCTCTTCTTCAACACCAAGGTCGTAGCAGGTCGTCCCGATTATGTCTATTAGAACGCCGTTTGCGCCCCAATCCTTTGCCTTTCTGAAGATCTCATACCTCTTTTCATAAAACTCGTAACAGCAGTGGCCTATGTAGGTGT
>JALTVH010000241.1 GCA_027049085.1 Aquificaceae bacterium
ATCCTCAGATGGAGGATCTCGGTAAGGTTCTCCTCCTTGTGGGATTTTTGATAGTTCTCCTTGGCCTTGTTCTGACCTTTGCTGAGAAAATTCCTTTCCCCATCGGAAGGCTTCCGGGGGACATAGTCATCAAGAGGGACGGAATGTCCTTTTACTTTCCCCTGATGACCTCAATAATTCTGAGCATACTGCTGACTATACTTCTCAACCTGATCTTTGGACTGAAGAGGTAACCTTCTGGGTCCTGTAGATCTTTGAGAGAACGCCGTTGAAGAAACGCCCTGCCTTCTGATCCGCATACTTTTTGACAAGATCAATGTAATCGCTGAAGACCCGACCGGGGTCAGGCGGGTTCATGTAAAGGAGTTCTGCGGTTCCCAGCCTCAGAGCATTTCTCTCTATGTAACCGAGGCGGTCAAAGCGCCAGTCCTCAAGGTGCTGGGAAATCAAGGAGTCTATCTCCGTGAGGTTTTCCATGACCGCATCAAGGAGGGATTCCGCATATTCAATGACTTCCTTCCTCTTTATCCCCTTTTCCTCAACCGCCTCCTCAAAGAGCTTTTTTACCTTCTCTCCTCTGATGTCCCAGCGGTAAAGGGTTTCCAGAGCAAGGTCCCTTGCTCTTCTCCTGAATCTCATGGCTCAGCCCAAGGAAGAAAAGAGGTTGGCCATCTCAATGGCAGAAAGAGCCGCCTCCCAGCCCTTGTTACCCATCTTTGAACCGGCCCTTTCCAGAGCCTGCTCAAGGGTCTCTGCGGTGATGATTCCAAAGGAAACAGGTTTTGACCTTTCAAGGGAAAGAGCAGAAATACCCTTAGAAACCTCGGAGGCGATGTAATCAAAGTGGGGAGTCTCGCCCCTGATGAGAGCGCCCAGGGCAATTACCGCATCAACCTCAAGGCTGTCCAGAACCTTCCTGACCGCCACAGGGATCTCCCAGGAGCCGGGTACCTTTATTAGGGTTATGTCTTCATCCCTCCCGCCATGGCGGAGGATGCAGTCAACCGCACCTTCAATGAGCCTGTCAACCACAAGGCTGTTGAACCTGCTCGCAACAATGGCGAATCTCAGCCCTTGAGCGCTCAGCTTTCCCTCATAGATGTTCATAGCTTATAAATTATAGCGTCCGTTGTGATAGGGCAGTTGTCAAAGATATTGACGAGAATCATAACCAAATAAGAATATCCTTATATTCTTAAATTATGGTATAATTGAAAAGGAGGTGAGCGAGATGGCGCTGATTAAGGAATTTCCACCAGATGGAGTTGTAACAATAAACAGGGTAATTCTCAAGCCTGAGTACACCATTGATGACCTTGAAGAGAGGGTTGCTGAACTCTGTGAACACGTCAAGACCTTCCACTCAATTGACGGATTCATCGGCGGATTTGTACTCATGAACGCTGGGATGATCTCCAAAGAAGGCTCAACCGTTGAGGACAAAACGGTTTCTCCCCTCAAAGACAGGGAGGCTCTGATAGTTACCTTCTGGACTTCCTTTGAACAGCACGAGAAGTCTCACAGGAGCCCCGAATTCCAGAGGCTCTTCGAAAGGGTCCTTGAGCTCTGCGAGAACGGAAACGAAGAGATCGCCTATACAATGCTGTGGCAGGGAAAAGCCTACGACCCGGAAACTGCCAAGAAGGCGATGGACGTCAAAAAACAGTACACCGCCTGCGAAACCTGCTGACCCCTCCGTGGCTCGCCCTCCCTCCCCCCTCCTTGCCCCTTTTCACTTCTTTTTGAGCCTGAAAAAATCCCTCGGAAAGCCGTGCCTTATCTGAATATCCCTGAAGAAAACCTCCTCAATGAGGTCTCCCTCTTCGTCATAGGATCCTGCGTAGGTAGGAAAGAGGGTCTCCCTGTCAAGTTCCAGGACGAACTTGGCTATCCTTTTTCTCACAACGTGGTTCTTACCTTTAACCACAAGGATGTAATTTTTTGAATCTTTCCTCAAAACCACCTCGCCCTTAAGGACGAGGTCCTTTACAGCACTCAAAAGAGCAAGAATGTCAGACTCGTCAATCCTGTGGTCCTGGGGACCTCTGATAAGCCTTCTGTCGGGTGAAAGCTCAAGGGCGAACATTCCCATAGGTTTGACCTGAGCGGTCTTCCTGTGGGGATCGTAAGTAAGTACGGTGCCCCTGAAGGGTTTGATTAGCTCCATTCTCACAAAGCCGGGGTGCATGTAGTAGTACCTGAGGACCATGTCGGTGTCGGGGTCATCGTCGTGGTTGACCTCCATGATGTAGGTGTAGGAATGGTAATCCTTTCTGAACCTGTTTA